>JBAPTW010000109.1:0-2664 GCA_049282355.1 Gammaproteobacteria bacterium
GCAAGCGCGCCCAGCTCCTGGGCGCCGCCATTCAGGCAGCGATTGGGTCCGTGAAGCTGCTGCATGGCAAGTGTAAGGAGCCCAGAAAGCTCGCGCTGCACTTCGGCGCTGAGCCGCCGCAGGGTACTGCGCGCGAAATCCCAGTGTGGATTCGCGACGAATGGGGCTCAGATTACAAGAGCGTCATTGCCGATGCGCGCGCGGACGGGCCCGACAGCCCGATCATCCATGTATTTGTCCCCAAAACCCGCGCCGACGCATTGGCACGAGTGATAGCGGCGCAGAGCGCGGCCGAAGGATACGCTCGAGTACAAGGGTGTTCCCTCGACGCCGGAGGGCATCGAGGCTCGCCAGGGCATGGAGACCCGGCTGACCGAGGCGAGCAACAGCCTGCGGGCCCTGATTACCGAAGTGGTCGATGGTGCGAAGGTCTACCAGGGCAGTGGGTCCGAACGGCTGGAAGCCTCCTTGCTGGACAAGGTCAAGGAGGCCACCAATGTCTCTTTGGACCGCCTCTTTTACGACTTCAAGGATGCTGATGATCACCGCTGGCCTAAGGTGATCGAGTGCGCCCGAAAAGGCGCTGAGCACCCGCTGGAAGCATTGGATTACAGCGGCAAGACCGAAGATCACCCGGTCTGCTCCGCGGCGCTGTCCTTCGTGGGTTCCGGGAAGAAGGGCAAGGACGTGCGCGCCCACTTCTCGGACCCGCCCTACGGCTGGTCGCGCGATGCAGTTGACGCTGCGCTCATCAGCCTGTTCGGGACGGGGCATCTGCGGGCGACCACCACCGGCACACCGCTCAAGCCGGGTCAACTGGACCAGGCGAAGGTATCGAGCACCGACTTCCGGGTGGAAAGCGCGACCATCGACACCCGTCAGCGCCTCAAGGTGCGCAAGCTGTTCCAGACTGCCGGAGTTGCCTGCAAACCAAACGAAGAGGCCGTGGCTGCGGGAGAGTTCCTGACTCGCTTAAGCGAGATTGCTCGTGGTGCCGGCGGTGAAGCGCCGCTACCCGAGCGCCCCGACACCAGACATCTGCTGGATCTTCAGTCGTTCGCCGGCAACGAGCAGTTGGTTGGCATTCTCAATCGTCATGACGAGCTCCTGAAGAACATCGAAGACTGGGCCAAGTCGCGCGACTTGGCCGAGAAGCGCCTGCCCGCGTACAAGCGCCTGCAGTCCTTGGCCCGCCATGCCGAGGGGCTGGAAGCGGCCAAGGAAGCGCAGCCGCAGATCGAGGCGATCGGGGCCGACCGCAGTCTTCTCGACGTAACGGACCCCGTGCCCGATCTCGCGAAGGCACTGGCGGATGCGCTGCGCGCCGCACTGGCGTCGACGGAGACACATTACTCCGAAACCTACGAGTGGGAATTGGTGCGCCTGGAGGCCGCCGAGAGCTGGCAGAAGATTGCACAAGCGGACCGCGACCGGATCCTCAACGGATTACATATCGCGAAGGTCACCAAAGGTGCCACCGGTACCGAGCAGGAGGTGCTGGAATCCGCCGAACGCACCTCTCTCGATGCCTGGAGGACCCGCACGGCGGCATTGCCACAGCTCTTCGCGGACGCACGCATTCAGGCCGACAAGCTGGTCGAGCCGAAGACCCATCACGTCAAGCTAGGCAGCGCCACGCTGCGCACGCCTGAAGAAGTCAATGCCTGGATTGTAAAGACCGAGCAGGAATTGTTGGAAAAGCTGAAACTGGGGCCTGTCGTCATAAGCTGACAAGTACCCGAGTGGAAAAGGAGACCGGCACCATGAACAGACAACTGACCGCCATTATCAAACGCGAAGGTGACGGCTACGTCGCCCTATGTCCGGAAGTGGACGTGGCCAGCCAGGGCGATACCGTGGACGAGGCCAGGAACAACCTCAAAGAGGCGTTGGAGCTCTTCTTCGAGACCGCCCCGGCGGCTGAGATTCGGCAGCGGATGCACAGTGAAGTGTATGTGACGCATGTCGAGGTGGCCGTTGGCTAGGCTCCGCATTCTCTCAGGCACTGAGGCTTGCAGGATCCTCGCTTTGCACGGCTTCGTCGAGGTTCGGCGCCGCGGCAGCCACGTGGTCATGCAGAAAACGGAGGGTGATGCCACAGTCACGGTTCCCGTCCCCGACCACAAGGAACTGCATACCGGGACACTCATGTCGATCATCCGGCAGTCCGGTTTGCCGCGTTCTGCCTTCGAGTGATCCGGACCCATGCAGACACTCACTCCTGACCTTCGCCGGCGACTCGAGCGAACGGTCGTTGAAGCGCGTGATATCGCCGAGGCCGGCGCTCGCGTTGCACTCGAGGCGCTCGCCGTGCAGCACCACGAGCCTTACGGCCACATGGACAGGGAGCAGCGCACACTACGCAAGCGCCTGCGTGTACATGCCCGCCAACTTGGTGATCGTCTTAACTCCCCCCTCCCTCGGCTGACTATCGGACACACTGGACACGGCGCGGCGGAGTTGGTAGAGTAATGGCCCGTGAGGCTATTTGGGCAAACATTCGGGCCAGGAATCATCGGACGCATTCGCGCTGTGTGCGAGAAGGGGGCGATGACGCGTAGCGCCTTGTCGCGCCGCGTATGCGACTGGCTGGGGTGGCGAAGCGCAACCGGCGAGCCGTGCGAGGTCAGTTGCCGCAAGGCGCTGTTGGCGTTGGAGCGGCGC
>JBAPTW010000110.1:0-3111 GCA_049282355.1 Gammaproteobacteria bacterium
CCTTGTAGCCGGCCTCTGCCCCCAGACTCCAGCATTGGGATATTCTTGGGACTATCTCAGGCACGCCCGGCCCGGCGTCCTCGTATGCCGAGCGACGCTCCAAGCGCATTGCCAGCCCTGTTCCGCAATCACCCTGGACCATCTTCTAAGTATCAGCGAAAGGCTTGCCCGGCTTGCGGTTTTGTTAGTTCCCAACGTGACCCACCGCTGTCCCTAACCAAAAACCGGTGCTCTTGTCCAGCAACTCGTCCCACGGCATATAGTGGGAGCCATCACAGGAAAAATTGAGCCCTACGAGCCCATTAAAGATATTAAGCGATCCGGAGCGCAAATAGATGGTTTCATCCATCAGCCGCAGCGCGTTGAAACAACGGAAGACATCGCCGACCCGCGCGAGCGGCACCACCGCGTCGTGGGGGTAGGAGCGCTTCGGGTAAGCAAGACACATATCGGGGTCGGTCAAATCCTCGATACCGTGCAGACGGTAACGGTAGGGGTCGTCGAGAAACCACAGCGTGGCACGCGAGCTTGAAAAATGCAGCTTACCGTGGAATACCCCGTGCACGGCAATTAATTCAGTGACCACAGCCAGCACGTCGTCGATGCGCTCGTCCATTAAGCTAACGGCGCGCTCCTGATGGAAGAGTCCGGCTCGGATTGCAGGATCACCCTTTAGCTGTATCCACACGTTGGGTTGCAGATAGAGCTCTTGGGTATAGGGAAGCTCGCGCAAGTCGAAGTCTGCCCCCAGATACCCCAGCACCGTGCCCTCCGTGCTTTCCACGCGCTGCACAGCCGTCAATGACGGGCGCCTTGTGTTACGGCTGATGTAGGCTTCTGACAAAGAAAAACGCTGTCCCGCTATCGCCTCCACCATATACGGACGATTCGAGCGGTCGCGCGCGAAATAGGCCGTATTCAAACCTTGCCGAGTAATGTTAGCCGTTATCTGCCGTGCCCTGGAATCGAGCCCGTAGAGATACTTGCAGTAAGGTATCGTTAGCAGCCCGTCGGCCAGTCGTGCTTCCAAAGCTCCGCGGTCTGGCCACACCTCAACACAGCGGCTCGCCAGGCCCTCAAGTGACGAGTGAAGACGATCACGTAAGCTCGTACGTTGACGCTTGATGGCGATCTGTAATGATGGGTCCATGCTGACTCAAGTGCCTCACTTGGGACCAGGCGTACCGGTCCGCTTCGCAATACCTCGTTAAAACGCCACGCGGCCGGAGAACGCTGCCGTATTAGCCGGGCAGCAAAGCCAGTTTTTCGGCGCGGAAACGCCGAGCTTGGTCGGCATCCGGCGCGTCATCCCGCGCTCGGCGGTAGCGGACGACGCTCGAGCGCGACCCGATCCCAGCCAGCGGTGTTTGCCGCCGCCTCATAGGTCGTCTGCAGAAAAGCCAGCAACAGGGAGTCAGGATCTTCAGCAGACCGGACATCGTCATACGGCAACAAGAATTCCCCGAGCTGGCGATCGAAGAACGCGGCGGCGGGCTCCACAGCTTGTGCCGCAAACCCTTCCGGCACGGGATACGCGTAGGCGTAAAACGCCGCGTAGTCGGTGACACCGCCCCCGGGCCAGAACCCCGCGCTACTCACCTCGTGAGAGTAAGCCTCCCGCGTCACCGGATCCGGCAAGTGAGGAATACCCCCGGGATGCGCTGGTGCGGGACGACCCGAAAATCGTGTCACCGCCAAGTCGAAGCTCCCCCAAAAGAAATGCACCGGGCTGCACTTACCCGAAAAACCGGCGCGAAACTGCTTGAGCACCCGATCCGACTGCAAAAGCACCCGCCAAAAGCGGTTGGCATAGTCGTTGTCGTAGGCACCATGGAGGCGGTCTTCGCTGAAACGAACCGGCTCCGCCACCTCGTTGGGCAGCTCATTAATGCGCACCGCGATATTGAGCTGATGCAAAATTCCAAGCAGCTTGGTATAGAAGTCGGCGACAGTCATGGGCTGCAGCGCGAAACTGCGACTCGACCCATCACTCACTTCAACCACCAGCCGGTGATCGATGAAATCGAAGTCGATCTGAAACTGCTGAGTGCCGTCGGGAATGGCCGAGGTGGTAAGGCCCCGGGGCGTCACGTAGAAGGTGACGTGCCACGAATGATTAACCCAGGGCATTTTTACCAGACGGATCTTGCCCACGATCTGGGTCCACATGTGTAGCGTCGTACACGTCTCCTGCCACGCGTTGTAGGGCAGTTCCGGCCAAACCTCGGCCGTGCGATCGCTTGACATTGTTCGATCCTCCTCGCCGTTGGGATGGATAATCGCGACTTTTCCCAACCGCCTTCCTAGCGATCATCGGGTCATGAAATCCGATTCCTGGTCTGCTAAATTTTTATTCCTCCGAACAGGAGTGCGTTGTCACTGACAAAGCGTTATGCCGCCAGTTTGAGCCGTGACAAATTCAACCAAAAGCATCCAGAAATCGGCAGCATTCCCAGGTTTTCTGGTCCGCTTCCTGCGAACGAGAGGCAGCACATTGTTGTTAGGCATAGACCGACCCCCAACGGAGCCGATTCTATCAGACTTAGCGAGGCCAACAGATAGACGTCCCCGGCGCGCAGGTGGTCGATCCAAACGTAGGTGTTAACCAGGAACACGCCGGCTCAGTAAGGCGGCGCGGGGCAATTCCCAAACCGGACTCACTTCCGCCCAGCCGCGCCAGGCGGCGGGCACTCTCACGCTCGATCAGTGCCCTGAGCCCCTCGCGCACCAGCGCGGCCTTCTCGGTCATACCGGTGAGGCGCTGGGCCTCGGCCAGCAATTAGTCATCGATGTTCAGGGTCGTGCGCACGGCAACGCCTCGTTCTCTCGCGTTATGCATCAAATGACACCTCACTCGAAGCTACTGCTGTGCACGTCCCTCAGGATCGGTGTGCCGCCGCTCACCCGCCTTGGAGCCGATTCTAACTCACCGCTAATGAACGCGGTATTATGTATTTGCTCGGGATTTGGATGAAAGTGTCAAATATAGGACTTACGCATTGACAGCAGTCTGAAGTTGTGGGTTGAGGTATTCTTTTCCGACGATGAAGGTTCTGACAAACGCAGCGACCACATCCTTGTACAAGTCGCGCTGCCAACAATAAGCATTGC
>JBAPTW010000111.1:0-6433 GCA_049282355.1 Gammaproteobacteria bacterium
GCGGGCGAAATGAGGTGTTTGGTTCGCGTCGTGTTGACTGCTTTTGCCAGAGCCGAATAACGCAGTGCGAACATAATCTCCTTTGCAGATCACCGACACCCATGCTATTGGTTCCGTAATATTACAACAGCTACTCGGCAGTATAAGCGTATTAGCGGTAAGTCTTGTGCCTTGCGAGGCACCAAACCACGTTCATACTCACGGATACGGCATCTATGCAATGGCAGAGAACGACATCTTTTAAGCTGGAGCTGGCATGTCAGGTCGGCGCAAGACTGCACATTTGAAACGCATCATGGCTTCCCTGGTGCGCGCTACGGAGCTGCCGCGACCTGCACCGGGTTTGCTCGGTCACGACTCGGCGTCTGGAAGTGAGCGAGCATGGAAGCGGTTTGTCGAAGGAGATGTCGCATTGCGTATGCCCAGCGACTTGGCTCGGCGGCTGGAAGAATACGCTCGGCAGCTCAACATCGCACAACCCAAATTGCATGCATCGGCCGCCACAATCGCCTACCTTCTATTGAACTGGGCATTGGATCAGCAGCAGTTAACGGATACTGAGATGGATATAATAGGTGCCGCACTGGCGGCCGAAGGGAATCGGGCAAACCAGGCACTCGAGCTTCTCCGAGAGAGACTGCAAGAGCTGGAGGCATTCGATGCTCAGCGCCTGATGAGGGAAGTTGCCGAGCTCGAGCAATTGCGGCAAGATTTGAGCGAGCTATGCTTAAGTCTAAAACGCATGGCGGACGATTGGTAGCTCAATGCATCGCCACGTGGGTCAAGTATAGCCGGCACAACCGATCAATTCGGCTAATCCCCATTTCTACCGCGCGACATTGTCAATGAAGGGCATGCCGTGGGCATTCGATCCGAGAACCAGCGCCGTCTCTTCCGATAGCGCAGCTATCAACTAATCTTGGACAGTATGCTTTCTTACAATAGACACAAACTCCCTTGGTGCAGGGCTTCAAGAGCCGCCAAACAAGCCCATAACTGATAATAAGCCTATAAATCAATGGGTTTTGAGGAGCACCCAGGTACTGGCACGGACAATGCTCTCATAGCAGCGTCGCAGGTTACCCTGCGATCATCTAACAACACCTAAAGGAGGCACCTCATGAGCAACCCGAACACTGATTTCAAGAGCGGCGGCAACGCTGAAGCTCAAGCCACGGGCGAGCAGTTCAACGAAGATCCGACCAAGATGTTCAACAAAGGATTCGATTTGGGCGTTGCTAATCCCGATATCCAAAGCGACGAGGACATTACTAAGCAGGGGCAGAATGTCCAAGCGGGTGCGTTTGGTGGCGAAGGCGGTCAAGATAACGCCTACCAAAACATTAACGTTTGAGCCTCAGCGGCCACGCTGCCACAAATATTGCTTGTCTTTGCCTGGGGGACAGAGTCTCCCAGGCATCCCCTCTCAGTCGATTTATGATTCTTCCGAAAACCCCCAATCCGCGTTCACCTCGCCGTCATGAGTTACTCGCCCATAGGATGTAAGGGCACTCGTATCCAGCGAACATGCAATAGCCTCAACGCTAGATGGACTGACAAGGTCGAGTAAGCTATCTTCCCTAAGCATCGGGGGGTATCAAGAACCAAATAAGCCTCTCAATTGGCGCTGGCGGCGGCGATGCCGACGAGACATAGAACGGAGCTCACGCCCGGGCGCGATTGCGCGATTCACGCCTCCACCGGCTGCCATGCCAGCGCGCGATGGCGTTTTCTTAAAAAAGTCGGCCATGGTCATCGTTTCGTCAGCATCACCATTCAAGGGGTAAAACCGTGCTCGGAATCTGTAGGCAGTCAATGGCCTTGCCACAAGGGTGTGTTCGGCAGGGATGCTGGACTCAAGTCTACAAGGGTAAGACCGAGCCAGCAGAAGTGCCGGTGGCACTTCTGCCGGTCGCACGGGCTCGCCGTGGATGGCGAGCCCCGGTCCTGCAAGCGACGCAGGATTGCAGAGCGATGTAGGTATTCACGACGTCCCTTGAGGCAAGGCCATTGACTGCCACCCGGACGAAACGATGACCATGGCCAAAAAGTCCACTGAAATGCTCGCTCGATTGCAACCATCCGCAGTGAAAGAATCGCCATGTGTACCGCGGCTTTTGAAAAATAATTTGAACACGTACGATGTCATTCTGGCCGATCCTCCGTGGAGCTACCGCGCCTGGAGCGGCAAGAAAAGCCGGACCGCCGACGCGCATTACCGAACGATGTCGACGGAAACAATTGCTGATCTTCCCATCAGCCGCATCGTTAACGAGAATGCCGCGCTGTTCCTTTGGTCAACGCCGCCTGCAATCCATGAAGCGATCAAAGTTGTGGAAGCGTGGGGGTTTCAGTACAAAACATTTGCCTTCGTCTGGATTAAGCATGACAAGCACCCCCACAACCGGACCAAATGCGCCAAAGAACCACTCCTTTACAAAGATGGCGAGTTATTTGGAGCCTGTTTCGGGCTCGGCCACTATACGCGCGCAAATTCGGAAATCTGTTTGTTAGGTATTCGCGGACGCATGCCCGTGGCACACAAGGGCGTCAGTCAGCTCATTTTGTCTCAGCGTCGAGATCATTCCTGGAAACCCGATGAGCAGTATGAACGAATCGAGCGGCTGTATCCTAAAACCACCAAGCTTGAGCTATTTGCGCGCCGACATCGAAGTGGCTGGGATGTACTTGGCCTGGAAATTGATGGACGCGATGTTCGAAAAGCATTGCTGAGAAACAGCAGCGACGAGGCGGGGCCTCTGCACGCCGAAAGTCGTTAGTGATATTTTACATCCGAACACCATAGCCTCGACCTGTCGAGGGCAGAGCATTCACTGCATTTCCTGCCGGCAATTCGACTTATAGCGGTTCCTAGTTGCATGCATAACAGCCTCCACGAATAGACGCCGAGAAAAAATGCCACGGCATCTTTGTTGATCAAGATCAAAGCCGGCGATAAAGATGACCCGATTTCATCCACCCGTAATTTCCCTGTGTTTGCATTCCGGAATGTCGACCGGCGTTAGCCCACCCACTTATGGATACCGCCACATCTCCCAATAAATTACGAAAGAATATGGCAACTGAACGCATGAAAAACCGTAGCCTGGATAACATCCAAGAAGGCGTCTCCGAGTCACCCCAGAGAGAACTTCACGACGAAGTGCGCATGTCCACGCGTCGCAGTAAGATAGAGACTACCACATCACCCCTCAGCTGGAAGCAGATGGCCACTGAATACATCGAAAATCGTACTTTTGATGAGATCCACATCGGTGATACCGCCAGCCTGCCGCCGCGCCGGCTCACCATGGAGGAAATCCGGCTCTTCGCCGCCCTTTCCGGCAGCGGAGCACCCTCTCAGGTTGCCAACGACTACGCCAGCAGCAGTCGCTTTCAAGAGGTGGTTGGGCACGGGCTGTGGAGTGGTTCACTCATTGCCACCCTCATTGGCACTGAGCTGCCGGGTCCCGGTGTATTGTACGAGCGTACCACCTTCAATTTTCATCAGCCTCTGCATTTAGGTGATCTCTTAACGGTAACCGTGGCGGTAAAAGAGAAGCATGCCGACAGCCACCGAGTCGTCCTGGAATGTAAGGGGGTCAACCAGAGCAGTGAAGTAGCGGTTACCGCTGAGGCGGTCGTTATCGCACCCACAGACAAGATCCGCCGCCGGCGCACCCTGCGGCCCGAGGTCCGCTTGACGGATCGAGCGCGATTCTATGAGTTCCTGGAGCGCGTCAGCGCCCTACCCCCGATGCGCACAGCGGTGGTCCACCCCTGTGAGCGCACGGCGTTGCGCGGTGCCGTGGCGGCAACGAAGGCAGATCTCATCATTCCCGTTCTAGTCGGCCCAGAAGCCAAGATCCGTGCCATTGCTGAAGAAGCCGACATCGACATTTCGGACTACGAGCTGCTGAATGTTGCGCATAGCCACGAAGCGGCAGAGCGCAGCGTCGCGCTCGCCCGCTCCGGCAAAGTGGACACACTGATGAAGGGCAGTCTGCATACCGACGAACTGCTGCACGCCGTGTTATCAAAGGACAAGGGCTTGCGTACCGAACGGCGCTTGAGCCACGTATTTGCGTTCGACGTACCGACCTATGACCGGCCGCTACTCATCACCGATGCGGCGATCAATATTTACCCGACCCTCGAAGACAAGGTGGATATTCTGCAGAATGCCATCGATCTGTTTCATGCGCTTGATAGTCGGGACCCGAACGTGGCTGTTCTGTCGGCCGTGGAGACCGTCACGCCGAAGATCCCGTCTACCATCGACGCCGCCGCGTTGTGCAAAATGGCGGGCCGCGGCCAGATCAAGGGGGCCGTGGTCGATGGGCCATTAGCGTTTGACAACGCCATTTCCGAGACGGCAGCGCGCACCAAAGGAATCATATCCCCTGTTGCTGGCAAAGCCGATATTCTCCTCGTGCCCGATCTCGAGGCGGGCAACATGCTGGCGAAACAGCTGGAGTATCTGGCCAATGCGGAAGGAGCGGGCATCCTGCTCGGTGCGCGCATGCCGATTATCCTCACCAGCCGGGCAGACGACGAGATGACGCGCATGGCGTCCTGCGCACTTGCCGTCCAGTTGGCCCACTATCAAAAGACATTAATCCCATGAGCGAAATCCTGGTGCTCAACGCGGGCTCATCGACTCTGAAGTTCTCGCTGTTCGCCTCCGCCCAAACCGACTCCGACCTCGATCTCATCTGTGGTGGAGCGATCGAAGGCATCGGAGCCGAATCGGGGCGGTTCCGCGCCCGCGATAAGAACGGCGAAGCGATCGCGGACAAGACGCTGCTTGGGTTGCGAGGACCGTTACTAAGCCATGATGGGGCATTGGAGCGCCTCGGCGGTTGGCTCGAAGAACGCAGTCTCGGCCGCGCACTGAGCGCTGTGGGTCATCGCGTCGCCCACGGGGGAGAACACTTCATCAGGCCAGTTCAAGTCAACGAAGCACTGCTTAGCCAGCTCGAGGCCTTGGTGCCATTGGCACCGCTGCATCAACCTCACAATCTGGCCGCCATAAAGGCAGTCGCCGTTGTACGCCCCGAGCTTCCCCAGGTGGCCTGTTTTGATACCGCCTTCCATCGCAGCCAGCCCGCGCCGTTGCCCAAGCCTTCGCCCTCCCCCGGGAGCTTTCCGAGGCCGGCATTCGCCGCTACGGCTTTCACGGACTCTCTTACGCATACATCGCCAGTGTGCTGGCGGCGGCCCTCGGAGGTCTCGACGGGCTGGTGTTCACGGCCGGGATCGGCGAGCGAGCGCCCATCATCCGCGCGCGTGTTTGCGAGCAAGCCGCATGGCTCGGCGTACGCCTTGACGCGGCGGCGAACGAAGCGGGCGGCCCGCAAATAAGTGCCGACCACAGTCGCGTGTCGGTATGGATTATCCCAACCAACGAAGAGCTCATGATCGCGCGCCATACGAAAGCCCTTCTCGCACTTTGATTGACACGGCCATAATCATCGTTTCGTCAGCATCACCATTCAGAGGGTAAAAACCGTGCCCAGAATCTGTAGGCAGTCAATCGCCTTGCCGCAAGGGTGTGTCCAGCAGGGAGGCTGGACTCAAGTCTCTCATAGCCCAGTCAAATGAATCTATTTGATGATTTACAGAGTGCTTGGTCGCGCGAAATCTATGAGCCAATCATGATAAAAACACTTTATCAACGATGGCGAAAAGAAAGTTTCGCACGAAGTGGTGAGTGGCGCTCTGTCGGGCCTTCCAGGATGAGATGCCATGGGGTCAATCGAATCTCTCGCATAGGATGTCCGTCCAGGCGGCATCGGATCAGCTGCTTCGGACAAGTCATCCATGGGTCATCCGCAGGGGTGCCTCGAGACTACAAGGGGGTCTCCTGTGGACCGGAGGCTTGGGTGAAGATCACCCCGGCGGAAGAACCGAACCGGCGCCGGCACTGTGGGTGTTATAGCCTCATCGGCGTTGCTCCTCTGAATACCCTCAGTGGTGGCCACAGGGATCGCGGCTCAAGCGCCCCACCTCAACGCTTTGCTGTTAAACAGCTTGGCCCTGTCAAAGTCGCCCCCTTGCGCCAGATGCCACAGCGCCTTGGCCAACTTGCGCATCACCGCCATGATCGCCTTGCCTTTGAGGCCCCCATCGCGCTCGACCTTACGCTGGTACCACGCCTGTACGAGGGCATCGCGATAAATCAGACGCAGTGCGGTGAAGTACAAGTACTGGCGCGCGATCCCCGGTCCGCGTCGGCTGATCTTCAATTGTCCTTTGAACTGGCCGCTGCTGCGCTCCTTGAGGTTCAACCCTAGGCTCTTGAGGTAACTGCCCGCGTCCGGGTAGTCCAGCGCTCGCCCTGGCGTGTGCAGGAGTACCGCCGCGGAGGTCTTGCCCACCAGTGCCGCCAGGCGCCGGGCGGTCTCATCGGCATCGACGCGCGCCGCCAGCG
>JBAPTW010000112.1:0-4357 GCA_049282355.1 Gammaproteobacteria bacterium
CATCGCTTCTTCTGCACGGCCGATTTCGGCCAGAGCTTTGCCATAGAGCTTCCAGGCGGCGGAGTAACCGGCGTCGAGCTCTAGCGCCTTGCCAAGGTGGGCAATTGCCTCTTCTAACTTTCCTTCCTGCACATATAGAGCGGTGCATTGATAGCCAGACGTGACGACGATCCTTGATCGGGCTGCCAGGCGCCTTAGGCCTGATAGATGTCTGCATATCACGTTACGGCTCTATAGGCCTGCCCCAGTCCATAGCGTAGCAGCGCGCTGTTTTTACCAGCAGTGAGCAAACAAAAGGGGTCATTCCTTACCTTATAGCGGTTCCGAATTGGCTTGATAACAGCCAGTCATTCTGAGGCATTATGGGTGGCATCGATCTGTTGAGTCTGTTACCTACGCAACTAGGAACCGCTATAACAGATCCATGGTGTGCAGGTTCGCGATCTGCGCCATGCCAATATATGCGGCGATGCGGCTCTTCCCTGGTCTCTCGCACCCGCCATGGCGATCTTGGGGGGGACCACCACAATGCCGCCTACCACCAGACACAGCCTACCGATGCGCAGCATTACGTGTTCGCACGTTGGCTCACCCACTTCTCTCATCAGCACGCGTTCTGGTGGCATCCGTGTATGCGAATGTATAGGTCCTTTAAACCGAGCGTTGCGGATCATGACGCTCCCGGCACCACACATCAGCATTGGCTCTTCGCGCCCTAACCAGCCCAAACCCCGGTGGCGGCCGTACGGCGCGCATAGTCGGTGAAATCGCGTGGTGCCCGGCCCAAGGCGCGCTGCACGCCGTCGGCGGCGTCGCGCCGGTAACGAATGCGGCCGCCGTGGCACACAAACCGCGCGCCAACATCAGCGTCAGCTCTGCAGCCAATAAAGGGCCAACAGAGAGCACAAGAAAGACACGATGTCGAGGGGTTCCCTGAACCATGTCCAAAAGGTCCACCGAGCCACCCGTGCCGTGAGGTCCGCAGTTGGCGGAGAATCCAGAGGGACCTTCTGAAAAGCCAGCATCTCGCGTATGAAGTAAAAGCCGCTCCAGACGCGCATGATCGTGTAGGATGCCAGCGCGACCAGAAGCAGCCGGTGAGCGGCTCCATAGCGGCGTGAGCACGAGGTGCTCGTAAAGGCCGCCGCCGACCGCGCAGGCCATGGAGAAGCAGAGCAGAATCAACGACCATTGCCTCAATATGGGCATTATGATTTGTTCCTTCGACGACGTGTGTTGGTCATGATGTGCGCCTTCTATCAGCGGTCATGGGGTCGGCTTGAACACTCCATCGCCCACAAGGCCTCGAAATGACAAGGCAAGAATCGGATAGTCGGGTGGCATCGGCAGTGGCAAGCTGACATCCGTCAAACCACTATGAAGGAAAGCACCATGAACGAAGAACTCCAATGGCAGGCAATCCAAGCGCAGGACGCCTCCCTGGATGGTCAGTTTGTCTACGGCGTGATCACTACCGGTGTCTATTGCCGGCCGTCCTGCAACTCGCGCAAGCCACTGCGCAAAAACATCCGCTTCTACGCCAGCCCAGCCGCGGCTGAGCACGACGGGCTGCGCGCCTGCAAGCGCTGTCGCCCGGATAGTTTGTCAGCGCACGCAGCGCTTGCCCAGCGCATGAATGAGCTGTGCCGTTACATCGAAGTCCATGCGGATGAGACACTCAGCTTCAATGAGCTGGGCCGCCAGGCCCATATGAGCCCCCAACATCTGCAACGCCGCTTCAAGGCGCTCATCGGTGTCACGCCCAAGCAGTATGCCGAGGGGTGCCGCTTGCGCGCTCAAACACGCTCTGCGCGCGAGCGAGACGATCACGGGCGCAATCTATGATGCCGGTTTCGGTTCGACCAGCCGTGTCTACGAGCGGGCGGTCACCTGCATTGGCATGACGCCGAAGCAATACCGGGCGGGCGGTCAGGGGATAGCCATTTCCTATGCCAGCGCCGACACGCCACTGGGTCTGCTGATGATGGCCGCCACCGACCGCGGTCTGTGTTTCGTCCAACTCGGCGACGACGAGCAGTCAATGCGCGAGCTTCTGGCTGGCGAGTATCCGGCGGCGACGCTAACGCCGATGCCAGCAAGCGCTAAGAGTCCGTTCCGGCAGTGGATGCGTTCGCTTTGCGATTATCTCGAGGATGCTCGCTCCCAGCTCGATCTGCCCATCGATATCCGCGGCACGGCGTTCCAGATGAAGGTCTGGGATTATTTGCGCGGGATTCCCAGCGGCGAGCTCAGGTCGTATAAGGAAGTCGCCGAGGCCGTCGGCCGGCCCAAGGCCATACGCGCGGTCGCCAATGCCTGTGCCGCCAACCCGGTGGCGCTGACCATTCCCTGCCACCGGGTGATCCGTGGTGACGGTAGCTTGGGCGGCTACCGCTGGGGTATCGAGCGTAAATGCGTGTTGATCGACCGCGAGCGCGCGCTCCGCGCCGCGACTGCGTGAGGGCATTGATGTTTGCCATGAGCGAAGTTTTAGTAAGACATATCGCGGCCGTCGACTGGTTGCAAGTGGAACGCGATTTGGAGGCGCAGGGTGTCGCCGTGCTGCCGCAACAGTGGCGCCCGTCCTCGTCATAGACGGCTGCGACGCAGGACGGCCACAATCAGCGTCGCCATTGCAAGCGTTTGGAATATAGCCCCGGCTAGATGCGAATATTCCCACTGCCGGCGCAATATCTCCCAGTTTTCGGGCTGCACCGACCAGTTGTTGGTCGCCTGATTGGCCGGAAATGTGAATGTCCAAAAAACGATTTGGGCGCCGACCAGGCAGCTCAGTGCCAGGAGTGTGGGCCTAACGACGCGCCTCTCACGCCGATAGAGGTAGATTACCGAGAGCATTCCGGCGAGTTCGACACCTAACAGGTAGCCGAGTCTGTCCCACCCGAAGTAGATCTTCTGGACGATGAAATAATCCGCGCCGGACAATTCGATCTTGTTCGCCAACTCCAGTGCGTGTGCGAGCGCCCCGCCAAGAGCGAGTGCGGTGGCGAGCAGCGCGACGAAAAAGGCGGTGTCACGCGCGAATTGAGTTTTGTGCGTCGCATGATTCGACGTTTCCATCGGGCGGCCCCCACGTAAAATCGGTTGCTATTGTATATTTGCATGGGGTGCACCCGAATGCACGACCAGTGTGCCGGATGCCTCCCGCTCTATTCTGTCGCGCAAAGCCGAGCGTAAATAATGCGGCCAGGCGCCGCGCCCTGCTGGTCGTGGCGGCATTCACCCAGCGGGTGATTTGCATTGCGGCCCATAATCGTTAGTAAACCAATGTATTGTGTTACTCGAATCGGTCAACGGCGGTTTTTTGGAGCATGCTTACAACCGCTTCATTGAATCGCTCCGGCTCCTCGAAGGGTGGATTGTGTGCCGAGTGCGCGAGCCAGATCAGCCGTTTGTAAGGTGCCCGGAGCATATCGAAGTAGCGCGCGGCGAATTCTACTGGCTGGGCGCACGCCGCTGGCCGGCCGCATCTTGTCAAGCGGATGGCTCACGACAGGCGCTCAGTTGCCGTGTATAGCGACGCTGCCTCTCATCGGCGCCGACCTTCTCGATGCAATGACCGATCAATCCGCGGTAATTCAATTCTCCGCCCCAGTCCTCAGTACCACCGGGCGCCGCGGCTGCGGCACCTCGTAGTGCAGCTCGGCGAATCCCGTACCGACCGCCCGCACCGAGACCAGCCGCAGTGACGGGCGGGTGATGGCCCGTGGCAACAGGGGCTTCCCGGCCCCCAGCGTAACGGAGCCCACTTGCACGAACAGCTCATCGAGCAGGCCGTGATCGTAGAACTGCCCCGCCAGCTCCCCGCCGCCAACGATCCAGACGTTTTTCCCGCAGGCTGCCGCGACCATCTCCTGATGTACCGGAAAGACATCACCGCGGGCGAACCGAATATCGGCGCCGGGCACGGTCTGGAGGGTACGGGTGCTGAATACCCAAGCCGGCTGCTCATACGGCCACGGTTGCAGCCGTTTGGCCTGCGGACCAACGACGTGCCGAAGGATCCACGCGTACGTGGCAGAGCCCATCGCGAGCGCGCCAACGTCGCGGATGAAGGTCGGGTAGCTCGTATCCTCGATACGACCGAGGGGGAAGAGCCACTCAAGCGAGTCATCGAGTGTGGCAATAAACCCGTCAAGGCTCGCGGCGGTGTAGTACTGGGTCTTCACGAGCCTCATCTACCGATAGGTGTGACAAAGCGTTTCCGGCTGCCGCTCAACTCCTACGCAAGCTGTTCAGTATACAGCTCAAGGGAAGCACAAAGTGAACGACAGGATGCCTGTCGGGTTCTCCCGACATTGAGCGGGTGCGCCCCTCAGGATGTATCAGCGGGTGTGGT
>JBAPTW010000113.1:0-1970 GCA_049282355.1 Gammaproteobacteria bacterium
TATGCTGGGGCTAAGAAGCTGTTTTAAAAATGTCGCGAGCGCCGCCAGAGCAAGGCGCACAGTGGCGACAAAATCGTCGGGAACGATTTTGAACAGCGGCGCGCTGGCCCCGAAGGGGCGAGCCCCATAGGCGCCAACTTAAGTGTCATAGGGGATTGAATACGATGTGAAGGGATGGCAGGTTCAAGGTTTCCTACAACCTACAATCGGAGACCGATCACAATGAACCTGCCATCGCCGAACACGAATACGGCATTTGAACGCTTCTTACAAGAGTTACCGGCGGAGTACCGGGATCTGGCGATCGAGTTCAAGGCCTTTAGCCGGGCGCGCAAGATCAAGACGCCGGCGCAGTTGCTCCAGGTGGTGCTGTGCTACTGCGGGCTTGATCAGGCGCTACGAGAAACGGCGGGCAATGTCACGTTGTTGGAAGAGCGCATCAGCGACACCGCGATCCACAAGCGACTACAGGCGTGTCTGCCTTGGGTGAAAGCGTTGTTAGAGCGGATGCTGGGCGCCGAAGCGGCGCCGCTGCTCCAGGGAAATCTGCGCTTTGTGGTGGTGGACGGCTCGACGGTCCAGGGACCGGGGGCGAGCGGGACCTGGTATCGGCTGCACATTGCGGTGGACTTGGTGAAGTTGCACCTGATTCATGTCGAGGTGACCGACAAACACCAGGGCGAGCATCTGGGCTACTACCCCCTGCAAGCGGGCGACGTGGTGCTCATCGATCGCGCCTACAACCAAGCGAAGGGGCTGATCGACAAGGCTGACCAGGGCGTGAGTGTGGTGCTGCGGTATAACCCACATAGTCTGAATGTCTATGACCTGATGGGTGCGAAAATCGACTGGTACGAGGAACTCAAAACGACGCAGGAAATCGAGCGTTGTCTGCCGGTGCGGGTGCACGCCGAGGGCGAGTACATTGAGGGCACTGTGCATGCCTGCCGTCTACCGCCAGCGCAAGCGGCCGAAGCGCGCCGTCGAGTCCGTGCCAAGGCGAAGAGAAAAGGGCGATGCGTTCAGCGCCGTACCTTGCTGCTCGCCGAGTGGGTGTTGATCTTCACCACGCTGCCGCCCGCGGTGTTGCCCACGGCGACGCTGGCTGCGCTCTATCGAGTGAGGTGGCAGGTGGAACTCGTTATCAAAAGACTAAAAAGCCTGCTCGATATCGACCGGCTGCGCGCGCGAGAACACAGCCTACTAGCGGCGCTGTACTTACACGGCAAGCTCCTTTATGCCGCGGTACTGGAAAAGCGCGCAAGACAACGCTGCGGCGAGGATTGGAATCGGCTGGATCGACCCCGCCGGGCCACGCCCTGGCGGGTGTGGAAACTGCTTCGCCAAGAGCTGGCGATCGCCATCAGCGGTGTCTTGACCTGGAACATGAGCCGTTGGCAGGCCTGTGTCGAGGTCCTGCAGGAGCGGCCTCGTCGACGGCAATTACAAACGTTACCGCATCGGGTCAACTGTTTGATCGCCTACTGCCAAGCCAATGGACTTAGCAACATATGAGAACCGGAGCTTAAGTTGGCGCCTATGAGATTGTGACCCTCGCCACAGAGTATTACTACCTTTCATCCACCTTGACTGAGACTCGTACAATATTTCTCTATCTTATGATCGCGTTTGAAGCTCTGTTTAAGACACCCCGGGAAGACTCCGCAAGTCCCGCCAGCTCCCGTTTAGCAAAACTTATCGCTGATACGAAAGCACACTATAACCACATTAAACGCTTTATGTGGAACACAAGAGAGGTACCGGGATGTTGTCAATTAAGGAATGAAATTGTTCATGGCCGTATAAGCCCGCTACGGACTGCGGTGTATTGGCAGTTGAGAGAGGGCGTAACCGGTCTTCCGCGCCCTGTGTGAAGCGATATCAGCTCTGGAGAGGCCAGCGATTGGGTGTAATAGGCTCCCCCTGCTGAGGATATGATGTGAAGTTGAAAAAACCTCATATCCAAGCAG
>JBAPTW010000114.1:0-1983 GCA_049282355.1 Gammaproteobacteria bacterium
GCTCGGCGGGGAGATGGCGCGCCTGGTCGACCATCTATTACAGCCGAGACTGCCCTGGCGCATGCTGCTGGCGCACTACGTGCGCGCCGCAGGACGGGATGACTTTAGCTACACTCGTCCGTCGCGCCGGGAGGGTACCGCGATTCTCCCGAGCCTGAGAAGCGCAGAGCTTGACGTCATCGTGGCCGTGGATACCAGTGGCTCTATCAGTGAGCAAGAGCTGACCGAGTTTCTAGGCGAAATCGACGCTATCAAAGGTCAGATGCGCGCCCGTATCACCTTGCTGGCTTGCGACGCTGAGCTTGCCGAAGGCTCACCTTGGGTGTTCGAACCGTGGCAGGAATGCTACTTCAGTGAAGCAATCCAGGGGGGGGGAGGCACGCGGTTTTCACCGGTTTTCGACTGGATCAACGAACGCGACCGCACTCCCGACCTGCTGGTCTACTTCACCGATGGCGACGGGGAATTCCCCGCTGGAGCGCCGCCGTACCCGGTGCTCTGGCTGGTGAAGGGAAAACGGCCGGTGCCCTGGGGACAGCGCGTTCAGCTCAACTGAAAGGTTTATTCACAAGCTCGGCCATGGTCATCGTTTTGGCCGCATCACCCTTCAGAGGGTAAAACCATGCCCACAACCTGTAGGCAGTCAATCGCCTTGCCACAAGGGTGTGTCCAGCAGGGATGCTGGACTCAAGTCTACAAGGATGTATTCACGACGTCCCTTGAGGCAAGGCGATTGACTGCCAGCCGGCCGAGACGATGACCATGGCCCACAAGCTCTGACGGAAGGTGAGGATGGAGCTGTCTCGAGAAGACGCCCTGAGATTGAATGTGCTGTTGGCTGGCGAGGTCCATGCGATTCGCATCGACGAGTCTGCTATGACAGTGTACGGTTTATCCGAGCGCGGCGAAGCCCAGATCAAGCTCAATCCGTGCGGGCGCAGCGATCACTATCTGCGGTTGGTGCGCGAAACCATTTCCGGTCAGGTGCTGGGATCTCCGGGCGGCTATCCTGTCTATCTTAAACGTTGGACGCGGATGGGCCAGGCGCGCGACGAAAGCCTGGCGCAGCTCCTGAAGCTGGGCGAGCCGGAGGCGGTTTCCGCCGTGGTGCATGCGCGGGGGCTGACCGAGGCATTGGCAAGGCACGCTTGGTGGGCCATGCCCTCGGCGGAAAATGCCCGCAGCATGTTACTCCGAACGGCGGTGCTCAACAGTAGTCTAGGGCCGGTGTTGGCGGAGTATTTGGTCGACTATCTGCCGTTCGAAACAGAGCCGTCTACGACTGTGGAGACGGTGCGGCTGGTTCTGCAACAACCGCTGCTTATCAGTCCAGAGGTACGCCAAGGGATCTGGAACAAGGCCAAGCACAAGACCACTTATCAGGTGGGGTTTCTCCTGGCCTGCCCGGACGATCTACCGGAACTGCGGGCGCCCCGACCCGGTGTCAAGGCGAGCGCGGCGCGGCTAGAGCCTTTGCTCGCCGCGTCAAATCCTTTTGCCCAGCAGCTGGTGCGTGTTTGGTCAGCCAGCGGCCAGTCCTTTGTGTCTACCGTGGAACAAGTCTTGCGAAAACCCGCCGACCAGGACATCGTGTTGCTGCTGTTCAAGGCCATCGCGGGTTATTTTCAATCGGTTCGCATGGGCGATGAACCTGAGGCGGATATGGAGACCTTGATGATGCAGGCGGCGCGCTGGTGTGCGCAGGATAGCGATATCAGTACCGAGCAGCAGGCGGCGCTGCGGGAGCTAATTCAGTGTTGCCCCGAGTGCAAGCCGGATATCGAAGGGATGCTGGTCCTGGCCTGCCTTGGCTATCCTGCCGTACGCCCGGTGTTTTCACGCACCACCGCCATTGGCAGCCTCATGCGAAAGAAGCTGGAATCCGTGACCTGTCATTTGTTTGCCTACCTTCGCCAGCTTCAGGGGCAGGGCGAGTCTTAAGGAACTATTGTTTGACAATGTCATTTACAGTCACTGTCCAAC
>JBAPTW010000115.1:0-3668 GCA_049282355.1 Gammaproteobacteria bacterium
GAGGATTCGAACCTCTGACCTTTGGCTCCGGAGGCCAACGCTCTATCCAACTGAGCTAAGGGCGCGATGAGTGCTACTAGCATAAACTCACCGCCCGCCCGCCGTCCATCGTTTCACCGCCTTCCTCTCCGGGATTTAAAAACATCGGCCGCCGACTCTTATTGCGTTGCACAAGGGGTTGCGAAAGCATTGACTTTCGCGAGAATATACTTGGTCTAATGTTGCTGTTCTACGCATTGCATAGGGGCAACTTACGCAAGCGTACCGTTTCTACAAATGACAATAATGAGGTGGAAGTGTGAGCCACGCAGATGACGTTTTCATAAAGAATTTTCTAGCCATCCTCGGCGCTCTGGTGGTGTTTACCATCATCGCCTTCATTTTGGCGCGATCCGTAGGCTTTGGGGCCATGGAAGAAATGCAGAACAATCCGCAAGCCGTCACTGAGCGTATTCAACCCGTCGGGCAGGTGCGCACCGGTCAACCCGGCGATGAGCCGGTGCCTCTGGAGACGCAAACCGCAGCGGCAGCACCTGCGGCGGCGCCCGCGGCGGCCGAGCAAACCGCTGAACAGATCTATAACACAACCTGCATGGCCTGCCACGCCACGGGTGCTGCCGGTGCACCAAAGCTCGATGAAAAAGATGTCTGGGCCACTCGGGCCGCACAGGGCGTCGACGTCCTCGTACAAAATGCCGTCAATGGCAAAAACGCCATGCCCCCGAAAGGCGGTAATGCCAGCCTGAGCGACGAGGACATAAAGCGAGCCGTGGAATATATGCTCACCCAGGCTGGGGTGAGCGCAAAATAAATCGAGGGCACTCCTGGCGAGTGGCGCATTTCCCCCTCTGGCCGAATATTTGGTGTGAGCGGCGTGGCAATCCCGTGATATTGCTGTTCAGCGCCGCGCACCGTCGCTGCCCCAAGCGTAGGGGCTTGCAGACAAGCTTCTCACACGGCCCCTAAGTTAGCGTAGGCTAATACCAGCCATTTGGTGCCCACCTGTTCGAAATTAACCTGAACCCGAGCGTGGGCACCGCGCCCTTCGTAGTTAAGTACCACCCCTTCCCCGAACTTGGGATGGGCGACTCGCTGCCCGAGCGTAAACGAATCTGCCTTATCCGCATCAGGGGTATAACGCGGCCAGCTAACCGAGCCGCGCAAGCGCACCTCCCGCACCAGATCCATGGGGATTTCCTGAAGAAACCTTGACGGCTCAGGATAGAAGTCGGCATTGTGGATGCGCCGTACCTCGGCATGGGTGAGACAAAGAACCTGCATGGCGCGCGTCATCCCCACGTAGCACAGCCGCCGCTCCTCTTCGAGTTGTCGGGGATCGTCGAGGCTGCGCTGATGGGGAAACAAGCCCTCTTCCAAACCGCAGAGGAAAACCAGTGGGAATTCGAGCCCCTTCGCCGAATGCAAGGTCATGAGGTGCACCCCGCCCCCGCCTGACGACTCCTCACCGCTCTCCAAGGCAGCGCGCGCCAGGAAAGCAGCGAGAAGCGTCTCGCCTTCGGGCTGATCGTAGCTGAACTGACGAGCCGCACTGACCAGCTCCTCGAGGTTCTCCACCCGAGTCCCGGAGTGGTTGGATTTGTCACGCCGGTAATACTCGAGCAATCCGCTGTTTTCGATAACAGCAGCCACCCGCTCATCGAGTGGCCATGCCGCCGTCTCCTCATCCAGCCTGACAAGCAACGCCAGAAAACCTGACAAGGCCGTGCGCGCCCGGGCAGCAAGCCCGCCACCCGCCGCCAGGGCACGGGCACCTCGCCACAACGATACGCCGCTTTCGTGGGCCACAAGGCGCAGTTTTTCCAGTGTGCGTGCGCCGATGGCCCGGGCCGGCGTATTGACCACCCGCTCGAAAGCGGCGTCGTCATCCCGGTTTGCGATCAGGCGAAGGTAGGCCAAGGCGTCCTTGATCTCGGCCCGCTCATAGAAGCGCTGACCGCCGTACACACGATAGGCAACGCCTTCGGCGGCCAAAGCTTCCTCAAGCACGCGGGATTGGGCACTGATGCGGTAGAGGATGGCTGCCTCGTCGGCCCGGCCACCTTGGGCCAACCATTGCTGGATGCGGCTCACAATGAACCGAGCCTCGTCCAGATCGTTGAAGGCCCGGTACAAATGCAGCGGATCACCCACTCCCACATCGGTCCACAAATTTTTGCCCAGTCGACCCTGATTATTGGCGATCACGGCGTTGGCCGCCGTGAGAATATTGCGCGTTGAGCGGTAATTCTGCTCCAACCGAATGGTCAGCACATTGGCGTAGTCTTTGGGAAAGCGATGAATGTTCTCAATACGGGCACCGCGCCAGCCATAGATCGATTGATCGTCGTCGCCGACCATGAAAAGCCATCCCTGTTCCCCCGCCAGAAGGCGCACCCACGCATACTGCAAACCATTCGTGTCCTGAAACTCATCGACCAGGATGTGCCGGAAACGGCTCCGATAGTGTGCCGCCAGCTCCTCGCGATCGCGCAACAGGTCGTGACTCCGCAGGAGCAGCTCAGCAAAATCAACCAGGCCGCTACGTCGGCAAGCCTCCTCGTATTCCCGGTAGAGCGAAATGAGCTGGCGGCGCCAAGGATCGCCGCCGTCATGCAGCTGCGCGCAACGCCTGCCCGCTTCCTTTTGAGCGTTGATCAAGCTCTGCACCTGCTTTACCGGCCAGCGCGTCTCATCGAGTCCCAGCGCTCGAATGATTCGCCGAATCAAGCGGCGCTGATCATCGCTGTCGATGATCTGAAAACCCTCCGGCAATGACGCCTCGCGCCAATGGGTGCGCAGCAAGCGATGGGCAAGACCGTGGAAAGTGCCGACCCACATATTGCCGACGGGGTAGCGCAGCATGGCTTCGATACGGGCGCGCATCTCCGCCGCCGCCTTATTGGTGAAAGTGACCGCGAAAATGTTGTGGGGAGCGCTGCGCTGCGTTTCCAACAACCAGGCGATGCGATGCACCAACACACGCGTCTTACCACTTCCCGCACCAGCCACCACCAAAACATGTCCTGGTTCCGCCGTCACCGCTTTTTGCTGAGCGGAATTTAATGCCGTCACAAGTTGTATAAGGCTCATCGTCGAGATTGTACCGAATCGCCTCTCTATGAGAGAACGCTTTATGAGAGAATGCGTGACCGTCAAGCGAAAAGTATCGATCGACGCCGGCTTGTAACCCTCTGTTCCTACTTAACGAATCATGCTATGGTCCGCTTCTTAAACAATGTTATTTTGATGTTATTCCAGCCCCATGCTTCACACGCAACTGATCACGCGCTGGTGTAATGCAGTACAGAAGCCCCGGCTTACATCAGTCCCCGTGAATGCGCAACACCGATATGCTAAGCCCGTCGGCGCTGGTACAAGGAGCGATGATGACGATGTTCCTTCGTTGTTTCCAGGAATAATCGTCCTGATTCCTAAAGCGCCCAAAAATGCGCACCACCGACGGGTCCCCCAGCGCTGCGAACCAGATGTTGCATTCCATCACCTGCCGGCGCTTTGGCAACGACAACGAGGTGCCCCATGAAACGCGCCAAACGTGCCGCCGCCACCGGCAGGCCACTCCCGCAGGCGGCACCGAACCGGCGTACGCGCCGCCAGCAACTGAGCGTTCTCATCGTCGCCACCGATGCCAGCATTCGTCAAACGCTCGG
>JBAPTW010000116.1:0-3529 GCA_049282355.1 Gammaproteobacteria bacterium
CATGGGTGGCAAAGCGGCGCTTGATATCGATCCACTGATCCTCGGTCAAGGCGTCGCCTTCACCGAGTAGAGGCACCAATACATGGATACGAAATACCTGCAATGCTGCTGACCAGGCGGGGTTTACTCCCAAGCACAGCGGCAGCGAACGATCGGCTTCAATTCGCGCCAGGGGGAACGCGGCCACTTCGGGCGTGGCGGCAGAGATTTCCTGCAGTGCGAACTGACCGTAGTTGGCTTCTGCCGGATTCAAGGGCGCCGCAGCACGTTCGTCGTAACCGGCAAGACGTGCCCGAGTGAAGAAATCATCGATCTTCGTCCTGACCGCTTCAAGGGCTTGGGCAGCGGTCTGCGTTGCCTCACCCAAGGGCAGAATATTCGCCGAATCCGCCTCGGCTTCGGCCCACCAGTCAAGATGAGCCTTTGCCTCGGCAAAAAACATGTCACAAAGAGCTTCATCGATACCTTGGGCGCCGCTGCGGTCAGGGCTCGATCCGACGCAGACCATGATGTCCTCCATGGCCTTTTCCAGGAACGGGTCATCAGCGACAGCAGGTGGCACGACACCATCGCCGTTGAATCGGGTCTCGGAAAAAATCTTGTGGGTATCTGCGGTGTCCTCAGCGGTAATCACAGCGGCACCCGACCTGCCGAGATAATTGAGAATTTGCCGGGCGGATTTGAGTACCCTTTGCCCAGCGTCTGTCTCCTCGTTGATAGCCTCCAGAGGCAAGCCAGCTTCGCCTTTTAGCAGGTCACCAGGATCCTTGAGCGTACTGCAAACCCACTCCACGGCCGCCAGGATCTCCGGCGCACGAATGCGCCCGTCATGGTCGACATCCAGCAAAGCCAACGTGTGGAGGTCAAACTCAACGCCGGTCGTCGGGCAGCTGAGCGTGCTCCACAGTTTCTGATCGAGATCCGTCAGGCGACAAAGATCTTCACTGGACTCGATACTGACTTGATCGAAACCACCAAGCCGCTGGAACCGCCAACGATGTGCGTTCGTGGGGGATCTGAATGCCATGTTATGCTTCTCGGTTGATCCTCGTCGAAGCGGGTGTTCTAAAACCCCGGCGAGTGCAGGCAGAACGAGCCGGAGCACGGTGACGAGACAAAATCGCCAGGAACCATTTTGCACAGCCGTAGGCTGGTTTTGCAGGGACGAGTCTCAGGGATTGGGCGAGTAAACTGGGTGTACCTAGGAGTACCAAGATTCTGAGTGAGCGATGGCAACTCCGTACTCACCCCTGTTTCCGGCTATTCGTGCTCGTCGGTAACATCGACCTGTCCAGTCATGCGGCGCCAGATATGGGACCAAGAAAGGCCAATGGAGAGGAGGGCAGCCAAGCATACGAGGGCAATCCAGGTAACGGAGATGAATGAATCGGCGCGTAGAATACCGAGATCAATGAGGAACCAAGCCGCCGTCCCAATAAGCGCTGCACCCAAAACAACCCCAACCGAACCGAGTGAGCTCCTGGTGGCAACGACTAAAATTGTCCAACCCGTGACGACCAATACACCCACAAAGAAGTGCTCCGGGCCAAGATTCCCCTGCGCGATGGCCGCTCGTACCCAGTGATAATATGAGTAGTGAGTGGGGTTATAAGTAGCGAATACAAGCAACAGTGCCCCGATGAAACGCCAGACAAAACTCAGCGCAGTGAATTGCCGCGATGCCCGTTTACGTTCAGGTGGTGGTTTGTCCATGTTGTTCTATTAGACGAGATTGCAATTTAGCGAGCCCATCAGAGAAAGCCACCAATGCCAATGCTCGGGCTGACGTAGACCGGTCCCACCTTGAATGGCACGCCGACATCGATACCAGCATAGGGGGAGCAGGAAACCAACAGACCCGCCAGCAACGCCAGAGCAACAAGCCGCGTTCGCCAATTCATAAGCCCAGCGTCGTTCTTCATAGATGCCACTCCTGTATCACCAAGCCTGCGCCGTTGGGGTCTGCAATAATAGCTACCTTTCCCTTACGAACGTCGGGGCGGGGCGCCATCAGCAACGCGCCCCCAAGCGCCTCCACCTTCTCTGCAATGTCGGCCACACTCGCGACTCGGACATACGCAACCCAGGTATTTCCGATCGCCGGGCTCGGTTTTTCTATCAGGCCCAAACGAGGTTTCCCGTCTCGCTTGAAGTAATGGTATTGGACCCCATGCAGCGTTCGCTCAGCTTCCACATAACCCAACAGCTGTTGGTAAAAGCGACTGGCCGCCGATAGGTCGTCCGTCCACACCTCATTCCACAACCATTCGTTCGTAGCAGGCTGCCGATCCACGGGATCACCGGCGGTGGCATGTACCACACCGAACGCGGCGCCTTGCGGATCCTCGAGCACCGCCACGCGACCCCGGTCCGGTAGGTCAAATGGCGCCAAAAGCGTATCGCCGCCAGCCGCAGTGGTCTCGGCAACAGTGCGATTGACGTCATTCACCGACACCAACGCTAGCCAGTGGCTCTGCTGGCCTCTGGCATCGAGTTGAGCAAAACCGCCAATCAGACGACCGTTGTTACGCACCAGTGTATAGCCTCGGCTGAGGTCTTCGTAGGTCCAGCCAAAAAGATCAGTATAGAACTGCTTCGCCCTGCCGATGTTCGGCGTCACCAGATCGTGCCAAACGACCTTGCCGTGAGCATATTCCCCCGAATCACCTAAGGCCGGCACCGTGGGCATGCGATTAATGCACCCGGCAAGTACAAAGGCCGATAAGGCCAAGACAGCAAAGTTGGCGGCGCGCCCGAAAAATCGTCGCGGATCCGATGACTCGGGGTCAACAAACCTAGTCCACAGCTTCAAGCTCTGGTCCCTCCACGATTGATATATTGATAATTCCTGCCACGGAACGATTAGCGATTTTTCCGACCCAAGCCTTGTCCCGCCGCTTCTCATTGTCGCTTCTGATAATTAATAATGGTGAGCAAACGGCTGCTGTCGAGCAGTAGCTAGTCGGTAATTGCCATCTCCCGATCAAGCGCTAACTCTTTAGGCAATACTGCCTGCAATAAAGGCACGAAAGCAAAGGTCCAATGATTGTTAAAGTGTGATGGCGCTAATGTAGCAAAGTCATGGTGCGCGGTAGATGGCAAACCGGAACCATGCCGCGAGCCGTCGACAGCATGTTGGGTAATGGGAAAGAGGGAGTGCGGATGAACGAAAGCGACACTGCTACCCTGTGAACGGCGCAGAAAATCAAGGAATTTGATGACACCAAATGGATCCTCTTCTTTATTCTGCCTGAATTTACCTTCACGTGCCGAAGCTTTGCGGATGAAAGCGTCCTTATTTCCATGTACCCATAGCCAGCTTGCATCTGAGAGCGCTCGCCACTGCCAACGCTGCGAATAGCTCGACAGTGGCCTCGAGACATGATGATTTGCCGGTTCCGCCATCGCATTGTCGGTATCGCCTCCCCCCCCGTTTAGCACTGTCGCCGCCGAGGCCGTAACCGCTTCACTCCAACTTGAAATTTTCTCCACCCACTGCGATGCATAGATGGGCACCTCCTGAAACGAC
>JBAPTW010000117.1:0-1968 GCA_049282355.1 Gammaproteobacteria bacterium
AGATAACGAAGTGTAATTAAGCTATAGATACCTCCCTGTTTCTAGGATGGCGACTTTACGAGGTAGACGAAGATTAGTCTGCGACGCCAGTCGCAAAAAAGAATCGCTTGAGTTTCGTTGCCCTGAGAGCGTGTTTTAAAAATATCGCGAGCGCAGGCAGAACAAGGCGCACGGTGGCGAAGAACCGGGTGTACACGGGAGTACATGAGGATTCTGAGCCAGCGCGCAACGCCGCTATGACAAGCGCAGTAGTTTTCTAAAAAAAGCTTTTAGAAGAGTTGACTGAGAATGTGCCTGCTGGTGCTCAACCACAAAATGACAAGGCACAGTGGTGCGTCCAAGAAACCCGCGCGGAGCCTTGAGCTGCGTCATTTACGGACAGAGCATGATTGGCAAATTCAACTCGACGTGAACGCGGGGCGGATTTGCTAAGCAATTTGCCTTGGTTAGCAGAATCCGTGAAGGCGTTTGACGGGAATTGCCGAAATGATAGCCGAGCTCTATTGCAGCGCAAGACCCTTGGATCGTAGGTTAGCAAATACAGCCGCGAATCTTGGGATATCGGTACTGGAGCTACCCCAAATATGAGAGTCTACACCTACTCTGAGGCGCGACAACGTTTGTCTGAGCTGCTTGATGTAGCTCGTACGGAGGAGGTGCTCATCCGGCGGAAAGGAGGGGACTGTTTTTCGGTTATTCTCCGTTCACCGCGAAAGTCACCATTTGATGTTCCCTCCATTAAGACCAGCGCAAGCACCCAAGACATCCTTGATGCCATTTGCGAGTCAAGATCAAGGCCAGCCGATTGAAGGGAAGGCAAATTAATATAGCTACA
Source organism: Gammaproteobacteria bacterium (assembly GCA_049282355.1). Lineage (GTDB taxonomy): Bacteria > Pseudomonadota > Gammaproteobacteria > HK1 > HK1 > JAGTVB01. The sequence goes on from JBAPTW010000117.1 coordinate 836, forward strand.
TAGTTTAAAAATATTCTATAATGTAGCCACATTCTTAACTACAGGTTAGCGCTGTGCAAGTCTCTGTGCGGGACCTTAAAAATCGTCTCTCCCATTATCTTCGCCTTCTTCAGCAAGGAGAAAGTATTGTCGTCACCTCGCACCACACTCCCCTCGCGAGACTCCTGCCAATCCCGCCAGTTGACGAGCCAGGCCTGCGCCGCTTGCTAACCTTGGAGGGGATCCATTGGAATGGCAAAAAACCACGGGGTGGCCAACTACGTCCCACCATTTCCGGTAAGACAGTGGCTGCCCAAGTACTCGAAGACCGCCGTTGATCCTTTACCTCGACACCTCAGCGCTGGTCAAGGCGTATGTCGCCGAAGAAAACAGCGCTGCCGTCATGGCGGCTATCACGGCAGCGCAAGCCGTCGCCAGCCACGTGATCGCCTTTGTGGAAGCCCATGCCGCTTTTGCCAGGCTGTACCGAGAGGGGGCCATCGAGGAAGCGGCATTCCTTACCATCAAAGCCGAATTCATCGCCGACTGGCCCGCCTACCTGCGCGTGGAGATGGCGCAGTCATTGGTGCAGCGTGCAGCGGACCTGGCCGAGGCATTTGCTTTGCGGGCTTACGACAGCGTGCACTTGGCCGCTGCGGATTTTCTGTTCAATCAAGAGGCCGAGCCCGTGACCTTTGCCTGCTTTGATCGCCGACTCAATCAGGCGGCTCGCGTGCTAGGCATCCCGCTTTTGCAAACGGACCCGGCTTCTTGATTGTTAGCACCCACACCGCCTCAGCAAGGATGTAACGGTCAAGCGCTAGAGTCGATGCCGCGTCGCGAGCCGTCAGAATTCCGCTCCTCCGAGCCACCCCCGATCAGGTCGCGACCAAGACAGGAGCTGCAAGATCGGCGTAGCCGCGGCTTTTAACCAATCGGCACAACTGTTGCTTAACCTTGGCGTGAATTTCGGCCGAAGCAGCCTAGATCTTTTCGACGACAGCGGCAACGGCCGGCCCGCTTAAAAAAACCTACAGACTTTTGACTGACGCGCCTCAGCGGTTACTGTGCTCTTTGCAGCATTTTCTAGCCGCCCTGAGCGCGATGATTATTGGGGAAATCGGTGGTACTCAATCCGCTTGCCGTAGCGAGCT
>JBAPTW010000118.1:0-15118 GCA_049282355.1 Gammaproteobacteria bacterium
CCATGCCGCTACTGCCGCGCGATGGCAAGGCGGATGGCCGTCTCCGGATCGACCTTGTGGCCTTCGCTTTCCGCGGCCTCTTTGATCGCCAGCTGCACGCCACGGACATATCCATTGAAGGCGTTGCCCTGCGGCCCATAATCCGGCGACACCGGCGCGCCGCCGTCTCGGCCGACGTCGAGGCCATCGTCGGCCGAGAAGACGGTCATGTGTGTCCTCGGCACGTCCACTTCGCCGACCGGGTCGCCGTCGATGTACAGCGTGGCCTTGCCGCCCTTGCCGCGACCGCCGCCGTCGTATGCGAACTCCATGCGCACCTGGTGCCGGCCCGTAGGAATCGGGCGGTCACTCTCGGCAAAGAAGTGGTCGACGCCTGACAGGTTGTAGCAGTATTTGAGCTTGCCATCCTTGGCGTACAGGCTCCAGCCGCCGATGTTGGCGCCCTGCGAGATGATCACGCCCTCGGCGTCGCCTTCCGGCACGTCGATCTCGGCCGTGACCGAGTGCGATTTGTTCTTCAGGGGCAGCACGCAATTCTCCAACAGCCTGCCCATGCCGCCGAAAAGCAACTGGGTGTTGCCCCGCACGAGCACGGGTCGACCCGCGAGATCCGGATCGAAACGCTCGGCGGTGCGGTCGTCGAGCGGCAGCACGTTGTAGCGCGCCGCCTCGATCAGAAAGAGGCGCTGCAGCTCGGCCAGCTTCTCCGGCATCTGCTTGGCGAGATTCTTCGCCTGGCTCCAGTCCTTCGTGGTATCGTAGAGTTCCCAGATATCCTCGTCGAGCGGGATCGTCTTCTGCCCGACGAGGATCCACGGTGTGCGGTGCTTGGTCACCGCGGTCCAGCCCTTGTGGTAGATGCCGCGGTTGCCGAACATCTCGAAATACTGGGTCTCGTGGCGCTCGGGGGCCTCCGCGTCGTTGAACGCGTAGAGCATGCTGGCGCCCTCTAGCGGCTTTTGCTGGATACCGTCTACAGACACCGGCTCCGGCAGACCTGCCGCCTCGAGGATGGTCGGCGCCACGTCGATCACGTGCGCGAACTGGCTGCGGATCTCGCCCTGGCTCTTGATCCCCTTGGGCCAGTGCACGATCGTGCCGTTACGCGTACCACCCCAGTGCGAGGCAACCTGCTTGGTCCACTGGTACGGGCAGTTCATCGCGTGCGCCCAGCCGACGGCGTAGTGGTTGTACGATTCCGGACCGCCGAAATCGTCCAGGCGTTTCCTGAGGCGCTCCGGGGTCTCGAGATCCTCAAACCCGTTGAAGGGCGCCATTTCATTGAACACGCCATTGATCGTGCCCTCGGCGGAGGCGCCGTTGTCCCCGATGATGTAGTAGATGAGGGTGTTGTCGAGAATGTCCAGCCTCTCGAGCGTTTCGACCAGGCGACCGACCTGGTGATCGGTGTGCTCAAGAAAGGCGGCGTAGCACTCCATCTGCCGGCGCAGCACAGGCTTGAGTTCCTCCGGCATGTCGTCCCAGGCCGGGATCTCGTCGTGACGCGCCGTGAGCTCACAGTCCTTGGGGATCACGCCGAGCGTCTTCTGCCGGGCGAGCGTCTCCTCGCGCAGCTTGTCCCAGCCCGCGTCAAACTTGCCTTTGTATTTATCGATCCACGCCTTGGGCACGTGATGCGGCGCGTGGGTAGCGCCCGGCGCGTAGTAGACGAAAAAGGGCTTGTCGGGAGCCAATGACTTCTGCTGGCCGATCCAGGCGATCGCCTTGTCCGTCATGTCCTCGGTGAAGTGGTAGCCCTCCTCGGGGGTCTTCGGGGGCTCTACCGGATTGGTGCCCTCGTAAATGGCCGGATACCACTGGCTGGCCTCGCCGCCGATGAAGCCGTAGAAGTACTCGAATCCACTATCGCCCGTGGGCCACTGGTCGAAAGGGCCTGCAGGACTCGCCTCCCACACCGGCACCTCATGGCACTTGCCGAACTGGGCGGTGGCGTAGCCGTTGAGCTTCAGCGTCTTAGCGAGCGGCGCGACGGTGTTTGGCCGGACCGAGCTATACCCCGGAGCGCCGGTCGCGATCTCGGTGATCCCACCCATGCCGGCCGAGTGGTGGTTGCGCCCCGTGAGCAGCGCCTGACGCGAGGGCGAGCACAGCGCCGTGGTATGGAAGCGGTTGAACTTGAGCCCGCCAGACGCCAGCTTCTCCGCGGTCGGTGTCTGACAGGGGCCGCCGAAGGCGCTCGAAGCACCGAACCCGGTATCGTCGAGCAGCACGACCAGCACGTTCGGCGCACCCGCAGGCGGGCGCAGCTGTTCAATCGGCGGGAACGCACTCTCCGGGTCCTTCGCATCGAACGCAATGAACCGGCTTCTCGGGGGGGTCTTCAGCATCGGAAGATGCGAACGGTGATGTTTGTCTTCTGCGTTTGACATCCTGATAGTCCTGCTTCGTTGAAATCGCTGAAACGACTCGTGCATCGTTATCGGTCAGCACGTATTCCCTTCCAAACCTGCCTACCACGACGATGTTCTCGGCTCAGTATTAGAAACAGCATAGGCATTGTCAACTTAACTCGTTACTTGGCCGCGTTTTCCTATCGTTTTAATCGGCGCTTCCAACTCAAGGAGATGAATCTAGGGCTTGGTGATGCGACCGCTCGAACGCTGCCCACACCACAGTGGCTCCTAAAACGGGCTGCGGTAGGGCGGTAATCAGCGTTTCGTTCCGCGCGTCTCATGCTTCCCAATCAATCGGATCGGAGCTTGAACGATGTTTGTCAAGAGCTCTCGCAATTGATGGCCAATAGCGGTCGGCGTCAGTGGCCGAATGACCAAGTCATCATACCGACCCGTGATGGTGAGGGGCACGGCATCAAGTGTGTCAAGGATTCCCCCAACCACCGGGACATCTTCGAGCACGCGGTCTAGCGGCACCAGCGGCGCCACCAGCAAATCGATTCTCAAATCTCCATTGAATAAGCTCTGTTCCCCGGAGGCGGCCACCGCCATGGGGTCGGCGTCGAGAATACCTTGCTCATACCGTATCTCACCCTTTTCCAGCATCGCCGATAGCTTTGCCGAACGATAGTGAAAACCTTTCGTTTTTATATCTTCGAGATTTGCACGCCCAGTGAAAAGCTCACTAGTATTGAGAAACTTCAACACCTTCAATAAGACAATATCGTGATAAATACGGCCGTCTTTGGCAGTCAACTCGACCTTTCCGCTCGCGTTTCTGAGCAGATTTTCGGCATTGCCCTGGCCTTGAACCTGTCCTCGCAACGTGTACCTGCCGTCGGCTTTGAAAGGCTCGCCAACAATACAGCTCAGTGCGGTTCCGAGCGCTTGGTTCTCAGCGAGCAGCTTGAGGTCAAACTGCACGCTGTCGGGCGATAGGCTGATCGTTCCTGGCGTGGAGATGCCGCAAAGTGCGGCGTCTCGCAAAGTGACCTTGATCGCGTCGTGATCAAAGCGAATATTGGCCCGCAACGGTGCCCAGGTGAAATCATCGAAACAGAAACGATCGGTTTTGAACCGGACCTTGCCCTGCACGGGAAGGCGCGCAAAAGGCTTGTCTGCAGACCCGGTCGTCGAACCGGCTGTTGCCCTCAGCACTTGGACGAGATGGTCCAGCTCAAGGCGATCGGCACTCACTGCCATGTCGAGCTGTGGCGGTTCTTGGGAAAGGAGATCAATTTTGCCGGACAGCCTCAGCTCCATTTGTCCCAAGGTCAGATCGGCCCAATCAACAAAGAACCGATGCGCCTTGCCACTGATGACGAAGGCGTTGATGCTGAACGGAAGCCTTGAGTTCCAGTGTCCGAGCACCCCCCGGCCCTTGAGGTTTCCGTTCACCCGACTGTTCGCCAGGACTGGCGTCGCGATGGATGCCTGCAGATCGCCATCGATCCAGCCATCGAGGAGCCGGTTCTCCACCAGCAGTCGGTCGATCGTCTGCCGGTAAAGTTTCCCAGAAAAAGACACGCCGATGTGCTTGTGTTTCCAATGAAGCCCGATCGTCGCCCGTGAGACGTCATCTCGGATAGATAGCTTGTTGCTGATGAGTTTCCCGGGCGAGCGACTGAGCACGGTGGAAATCTCGACACCGTCATCTAGGCGTAAAGTGGCAGAGAATGCTTGCAGCCCATTTTTGCGGTAGGACAAGTCTGAGGATGACAGCCTGAGAGGCCGCGGCCTCAGCCAGGGCGGCACACCGAGAATCTGAGATGCCCATTGGATGGCTTGCGGGCCGAAGTGGCCTTCCACCACCAGGCTAACGTCTTCATCAAGCCCCTCGAAATAGCGATGATGGGTGGCTGCTAGCGTGATCTCGGCATCCAGTAGGCTCACTCTGCCATCGCTGAACCGAAGCGTTTCCGGGTTCGCCTGGAAGTTTGCAGAGCGGATGGTCAAGGCCCCTGGGTGCTCGGGCAGATTGTCGAGCACCAAGCCGTTGACCTGGCCCGACACGCTGAAATGCGCAGCCTGTGGCCGGCCCACTAGACCTTGGAGATGAACCGATGATACGGTGATTGTTCCCCCCTCGCCACCATAATACTTAAGGGCTTCGGGCATCCAGTGACGCCCGCGCATCCAGGGAACAATCTCGTCCAGATAGAGGCGCCCTTTTCCGGATACTATCTCTAGCTCAGGCTTTTCCTGCAACCGCAAAACGCCGGTAAGTACCGAAAACGGCGACCTCCCGAGCGATCCTGTGACTTGTGTGAAACCAAGGCGATTTTTCTCATAGCTGACATTTCCACCGGCGATCCGCAAGGGGAAAGGCATTTGGGGAGCATCGGCCGTGAGAGCAATATCAGAAGCCTCAACCTTGACCTTCGCCGTTCCCGCATCTCTGCTGAGCACCAAAGTCCCCGTGGCTTTGCCGTTGATCGATCTGAGCGGCGCGACACCCTTCTGAATGACAGAAGTAGGTATGACCTGCGTCAGAAGTGGTGGCAGCTCCGAGAGGTCCGCCCGAAACGCGGCTTGTAGTTTAAATGGCTTGTCGGCGCCGAGAAGGTCAATTGCGAAGTGACCCTCTCGGACCGAGGAATTTCCGAGGCGGGCCTGCAGGTTCTGCCCGTTTAGGGCCCCATCCGAAAGGATGAAGTCAACCGATGTGTCTGCCACGTGCAATCGTGCATCTGGAATCGTCAATTCTGCTTCGCGCAGCTCTCCCTGAACGAAAAGGTTGTCTAAGTCTCCCAGATCGCCCAGGGTCTGTCCCTCCGTTTTCAGGGCGAACGATGGCAAAACGCCCGCTTTCAGAACATCAAACAGTCTGCGGGAAATCTGATTATTTGTCGCGAGCGTGAGGGCCGCCTGGCGCAGTTCTCCGACATCGACATCCCCGCCTTGCAACACAAGGTGCATTTGCCCGCCGCCAAGCGCTGATGTGAGCTTTCCAGAGACACGCAGCTTGGGCCGATCGGCAGCGAGCTCCGAGAGCGAGACCGTAACCAACTCGTCATGAACGGCAACACTGGCTTTAAGGGTCACACCTCTAATCGCGACATCTTCGCTCGCCGGCGCCAATTTGACCCACGGTGCATCAACATCGATATCCGCTCTTATCTGGCCAGCGCCGTCGGCCACGAGATCAAGGCCGAGTTCAGCGACGCCCTCCGTTATCCTCACCGGAGCATCTGACGCGAGAAAATCATTCATCATGCGCGGCAACTGCGCTTGGGTAAGCCGAATCTGCACATGGCTGCGCTGTTGATGCTTATCGATCCAGCCGGTCAGGGAAAGGGATTCTGTAACAGCAGACGCCGCGGTCGCTTCAAACTGCGCTTTGCCGGCTACGTTGCTCAAGCTTGCGTTGACATCCTCAAGTGCAAAACGCCGCCCGTTTGCGTCAAGCAACTCGAGGTAACCGTCATCGATGCGGCTCTGCCCAATGGCTGGCAGTATGTCGGGGGTGGCGGCAAGTCTTTGGAAGAGCGCGCCGATGGCAGATGCCTTCGCTCGAAAGGGTTCTGGTTCACGGACACGTTCTAGCGTTATGGCAAGAGCCGGTCGCTGTATTAGTAATGCCTTAAGACTGAGCTCCCCGATCAATAGCGGCAGAATCTTGGGGTAGACGGTCACTTCTTCCAGCGTGCCCTCGAGTCCCGCGGGTGACTTGAACATTGTTTGATAAACATCGAAACGCGGGGCGGGAACGAACGAAATTGCTAGCCTTTCAAACGTCAGCTCGACACCGTAACGCTCGGAAAGCTCGTTGCGAATCGTGTCTTGTACCGCTTGTCCAGCGATCAGTTTGGGCGCGATAACGATGACGCTGATCACTAACAGCACGACCAAACCAACCGCGGCCGCGACGCTAATGATGAGTTTTCGATGGGTATTCACTGGCTGGCCGACGTCCACGGGCAATAGGCGCCTCTTAAGCGCCGCTTGGGTGCTGTTTCAGAAATGTCACGAACGCTGATAACGCGAGGCGCACGCTGGCGGCAACGCAACCCACATTCAGGCAGGCACAGGGGGACAAGTCAGTCCGTTGTCGGCTTTGCGATGACTTCCAACGCCCCATTCAGGTCGCTCAGTCTGATGTGGCGCACATTTGACCAAGGGTGAACCTGCTCTGCTTGACGAGCGACCGTGCGGGATTAAAGACAGCCCGTATTTGCATTTGACCAAAAGCGAGTGGCTTATGACCGACGTCGACGTTTCTTGGCATTTCCACTCCGTTGCAACGGTACCCGCGTGCTCGCACCGCAATAAAAGCGGGCCATAGTCATCGTTTCGTCAGCATCACCATCAAAGAGTAAAACCGCGCTCGGAATCTGTAGGCAGTCAATCGCCTTGCCACAAGGGTGTGTCCAGCAAGGATGCTGGACTCAAGTCAACAAGGATGTATTCACGACGTCCCTTGAGACAAGGCGATTGACTGCCACTCGGACGAAACGATGACCATGGCCTAAAAGCGCAATGAAATGCTCTTGTATCGAGTTTTCAGCATACCACCGATACCTGAGCAGTGATTGCTTTTGCGCTTCGAAAAAAACGGCGTAGAGGCTCCTTGCAATTAAGGCTCGGAAGTTCCGGGGGGTGATGTCGACCATGGGGCGCAAGGCTCGCCCGACCTCATGGCGGCATTGGCATTACGGGCCGCGCCGCGTCCTCCTTGATCACCCCGGCAATCTCAGTGCTCAATTTCGCCAAGGCGCGGCTTTGCGCGTCCACAAACGCGCCGACGTCACTTCCCTTGACCGGCTCCTCGATGCGGGACACTTTGCTCACCAGCACCTGCTTGCCATCGCCGCTCAACACCGACCAGCGCGCCCCTAACACGACCTCATTTTTTTCGCTGCCGAGCGTGCCATCGAAGCGCAGCACGTCGATTGGAATTTGGTAGTCGAGCACTCGGCGTTGGCGCATTGGCAGCGCATAGATACGGTTGCTGTCGAGCTCGAGCCCGAGGTTCACCAACAGCACCCGAGTAAATCCCGCTTTCACGGGCTCTGCCCACTGGCTTCGTTCCGAAAGGCGTAGCCTCGTGCCCGTCTCACGGCTGACGATCTGGTTCCGATCCAGATAGGGGGGAGTCTCCACCGGTCCCACTCCCACACGCACCCCCTGCTCAAACCCCGGTAGACTGGCCGGCGCCGCGGTGTTGAGCAGATAGAAGTCGGGCGGGGGCTGCGGCGCACAACCGCCGACCAGTAGCCCACCGAGCAGGAGGATCAGCAGCCGAAAGAAAGGCGGTATCTTCATCGCACATCACCTCCCATACTTACCGCGGATGAGCGCATCGGGGTTCTGTTCCAGATAGTCCGCCAGCAGGCGCAGCGATCGGGCAGCACTGGCACCCTCCTCCAGCAGCAACTCCAGGTTATAGCGTGGGGCAGAGCCCTCGCTCACCGTATCCTCCATCGACTCCAAAACACCCATGGCCGACTGGCTGAGGGGCTTGACCTGACGGTCCACATCCCGAGCCAGCGTGCTGATGTCGGCGCTGGTCTTCTCAAGGCTCTCGGCGAGGGTAGTCAAGCGCTGGCTCGCCGTCTGGGCGAGCCCAGCATAGTCGTCCAGCGTGTCGTCGGCGCGCTGAAGCAACGGTTTGACACCGGCATCGAGGTCCGCGAGGAACTTCCTCGCCTCGATCACTGCTTGGTCGGCATCGCTCGCTAACGCATGCAGTGCTGAGTCTTCTGCGAGCTTCCTGAGCGCGTTAAGGGTTCCGATGGCGGTGTTGATAAGTCCGGTCAGATCCAGGCCTTGCAGCATGTTGGCCACTCGGTCGCGAGTCGCCTCAATGGCCGGAATTTCAATCCGACGCTTTTCCTCGCCCACGTACTTAAGGGGCGACTCTGGCTGGAAGCTGAGCGCCACTATGTATTGCCCGGTGACCAGGCTCACGCTCACCAGCTGGGCGCGAAGCCCCCGGTCTTCGACCAGAAACTGCAGCGGGGGTTTGCCCTCGATCTCATGCGGGCGCTCGCCCATGACCGTCACACTCTCACGCCAGAGATCGTAGTGCACCGGAATCCGGAACTGCTGCTGGTCGCTCCGATAATCGAGCCTAATCTGGGTCACCTCGCCGACCTGCACCCCCTGGAACTCGACCGGGGCGCCCACCGTGAGCCCCTGCACGCTGCCGGGGAAATAGGTCACTGCCTCGGTCTTGGCCTGAAACAGCCGCCCGCTGCTAAACACCAGGATGGCGATGACGACCAACGCCAACGCGCCCAGCACGAAACCCCCGATGGCTATGGGGTTGGCTTGTTTGCTCATGGGGCACCTCTGTTGAGAAAAGCCCGCACCTTCGGGATGTCGCTGTGGTCGCGTAGCTCCCGTGGGTTGCCGGTGGTGAGCATGGTCTTGGTCTCGGGGTCGAGAAACACCGCATCATCGGCGATGGTGAAGATACTCGCGAGCTCATGGGTCACCACCACCATGGTGGCGCCGAGGCTGTCGCGCAGCGCCAGGATCAGCTCGTCGAGCAACCGGGCGCTCAAGGGATCGAGTCCCGCCGAAGGTTCGTCGAAGAACAGCACGTCGGGGTCCAGCGCCATGGCGCGCGCCACCCCCACCCGTTTTTGCATGCCGCCGCTGATCTCCGAGGGATAAAAATCATCAAAGCCTCGCAACCCCACCAGCGCCAGTTTGTAGGCGGCGATGGCGCGGACCTGCTCGGCGCTCAAGGCCGTGTACTGCTCGAGCGGCAGCGCCACGTTTTCGCTCAGCGTCATCGAGCTCCACAGCGCTCCGCTTTGGTACATCACCCCGAACCGGTGCATGGTCTCAGCGCGTGCGGCAGGCGTCGTCTCCCAGAAGCTGGTGCCGTCGTAGCAGATCCGCCCCGTTTTCGGTGCCAGCAGCCCCGTGAGGCTTCGCATCACGGTGCTCTTGCCGCAGCCGCTGCCGCCCATGATGATGTACACGTCGCCGCGGCGGATGCGAAAGCTCAAGTCGTGCTGAATGACGAAATCTCCGTAGGCAAGCGTCACCCCCTCGACCTCGATGTGTGGCGCTGGGGCGGTCATCCCTCAGAGCCCGAGCGCATTGAAAATGACGGTCAGCAAGGCGGCGGCCATGACAATGAACACGATGGCGGTCACCACCGCCGAGGTGGTGGCCAGCCCCACCGAAGAGGCACTGCGGCCACACTGCATGCCGCGCAGACACCCCGAGACGGCGACGATCGCCCCATACACAGTGGCGCTGATGAGACCTTGGATGAGGTGATTCCAGCCGATCGCCTGCTGGGTCTCGATGAAATACTCGCTGAGCGTGATGTCCCCGGCGACGTTAGCAACGAAGGCGCCACCGAGGATGCCCATCAGGTCGGCATAGATGGCGAGCAGCGGAGTCATGAGAATGAGCGCCAGCAGACGAGGCAGCACCAAGAAATCCATCGGCGCAATGCCAAGGGTGCGCAGCGCATCGATCTCCTCGTTGACCTGCATGGTGCCAAGCTGGGCGGCAAACGCTGCCCCGGTGCGCCCGGCCAGCACGATGGCGGTGATGACCGCCCCGAGCTGGATGACCATGGCAAGCCCCACCAGATCGGCCACATAAATCTTAGCCCCGAACTGGGCGAGCTGCGCCTCACCGATGAAGGCGAGAATGAGCCCCACCAGGAAGGTGACGAGACTCACGATGGGCAGCGCATCGGCCCCGGCTTCTTGAACAGTGAGCCAGAGGTCTGCTTTACGAAACCGGGCTTGGCCGGTGAACAGGCGGCGTAACGCCAGCACCGCTTCGCCGAGGAAGGCCATGATCTCGCCCGTTGAGCGCGTCAGCGCAAGCGCTTGCTCACCCACCTGCTGCACGAAGGACACCCGTTTCTCGGTGCGTCGCGCCCCCGGGCGCTCGGGCACCGCGTAGGCCAAACGCAGCAGGCCACGGATGCCTTCCGGCAACCCCGCCGGGTCCACGGCGATACCGCGCTGTTGGCAGCGGTCGATGAGGCCGGTGAGATAGCTCATCAGCCCCGAGTCCCAGCCCGTCAAACCCTCCACTTCGAAGCCAAGCGACTTGAGCCCGGGCTCGGCCTCGAAGCGCGCACTGACTGCCTCGACCGCAGGCAGCTGACCGTGAATCTGCCAACCGCCGGTAAGCCGCAGTCTCGCTCGCCCGTCTTGGACCGGCCCGAGCTCGGCTCGAGGCGGGGGCATCGAAGCGGCGGCGGCTGGCGTCACAGTCCCGTTGCGGCTTTCTGCAGCGCCGAGAACGCCCGTTTACTCCTCGAGCTTGATGGTAAGCCCCTCGGGAGCAAGCGTCAGGCGCACCCCCTCCTGCTTTGACTTGAGCTGCATCACCACACCCTTGTCGTTCTGCATGCTCATCACAGAACCACCCTTCACCAGGGCCGCCCCCGCCGCACCGGCCAAATAGGTCCCGGCGAAATCCTTCGGGTCGGTAAGATGGTACACTTGTCCCGAAGCCTGGATGCTGGAATACCCCACATCGACCACCGACAAACCGGTCACCTTGAACGGGTGCGTTGAACCGTCATACATGGTGAGCGTGCCGCTGCCCCATTCGTAGCCAATCCCAAGCGCCACCGCCTTGCTCTCGACCTCCACCTCACCGGACACCTCGGGGGCGGGCTCCACCGAAACCGCAAAAGACTGAATGTAGCTTGCGACCACCTCGTCGCCCACGCTGACTTTGCTGAGATCGATGTCATCGGCCACCTTGAGGGTCACCGTCTGCTCGGCGCCCTTCAGGGTTGCCGTGCGGGCCTCCGGGTCAATGGCCTCCACGGTCGCCACCACATCGATGGTCTTGGTCACCGTCCCGGCCGGTTTTTCACCGGGCTCGGCGCGACTCACCCCCAACTCGTCGCGGCGCTCCCGTATCCCGCTGCCCTTCGGCTCGAGGGCGACTGCTAAGCCCGCAAAGTACTCCATGAGCACGACATCGCCCTTTTGCACCTGGGCGAGATTGCGCACTTCGTCGCCGGCGACGAAGGTCACCTTGCTTCCGTCTGGATAGCGCAGCGTGACCTCACGGGTCGCTGGATCGATACTCTCCACAGTGGCCACGGTCACCGCCGAGTCCATCATCGCCTTCGCCGGCATGTCGGTCTCCTCGGCGCTCACACTCACGCCCAAAGGGGTCAACAATGCCAGCAAAGTGACCGTTAGTAAGGGTATCGTGCGTCTCATCTTCTTCTCCTTTTATATTCTCGTTTTCATTTTCTAGGCGGCTGCCGGGCCCACAAGGCGGCCCGCCTGTCCCCGCTAAGGCTCACAGTGAGCGATTCTTACAGCCATCGCCAGCATACTTTGTCCTACGTTCTTTAGCCAATGCATTTCATGAGGACGCCGTCAGCATATCATTCAGGCGCAAGCACCGTCCATTCGGTTTCTCACACCGCCGCCCGAGGGGAGCAGACCACGGGATTGTGTGATTACGTAAGGCCGGTGTCGCCACCCGATCTAGCCTGCAATCAGTTGTTTTGGCTGGCGAAAGTAGCACCCTTAACGTCGGTTTCGAGGGCGCGTCTCGCGTTGGAGCGACCATCCGTGTGGCCGAGCGGCAGGAAAGGCGCGGCAATTTTCGACCTGGTGGAATTCGCGTTATTATTTGGCATCGGACTCAGAGTCGTCGGGAGATACGATGGCTCGGCCGCCGGGGAGTGCTTTGTCCCGGCGGCAGGCAATGCGGTCTGGCGTCCCCTCATCTCGGAGCACTTCGCTCGCCGACGCGAGCCCGCCTCACTGGGCCGATTACGGACAAAGTCCACTCGAAGGCGAATGCCCGCGGGGTAGGTGATCGACGGAGTCCGATGACGGGAATTACTTCGTCTTTCTCCAAAAGGGCCTCGGGCGAGAAATCAACAGGTGTTTATCGACCGACGACGGGTTCTCTTCCTCTTAGCGGCTGTGGCTTAGCTTGGGTTCCTGACGTGGTCGGGTAAGGAGGTTACCGGTGAGCAGTATCATCTCGCGATTGAAGCGCGAAGTTGTTGAGGCCATTCCGCCGGCCGTGTTCTTCTTTATCGCCTTTCAAGTGATTGCTTTTACGCGTGCACTCATGCTCGAACAGTATGGTATTCGCGTATCGACGTTTATAGCGGCAAGCATCGCCGCGCTCATCGTTGCCAAGGTCGTTTTGATTGCGGACCTGTTGCCCTTTGTCAATCGGTTTCCCGAGAAGCCTCTCATCTATAATGTCGTCTGGAAGACAGGGATCTACATGGTCACCGCCCTACTCGTCCGCTATGTTGAGCGCCTGATTCCATTTATTCGTGAGCACGGCAATCTCGCCCTGGCGAATCGCCATCTACTCGATGAAGTCGTGTGGCCGCACTTCTGGTTCGTTCAGATCTGGCTGCTGGTTCTCTTTTTGATGTACTGCACGCTGCGGGAGTTCGTCCGCGTCATTGGGCGCGAGCGGGTGCATCACATGTTTTTTGGTTCTGTTAAATTGCGTTCCGCCTAACCGTCAGAGGCTGTCTTGATAAAACTTGCGGTTTCGCCGCAAGCCCCTCAGCACTTCGCTCGGTCTTGCCCATCATCTTCGCAGTCTTTGGGTACAAACTGTCATGCATTCTCAAAGGGATATCTTGGCCGTTCAGACCCTGCGCGATTGGACCATGACCGCCAGCTTTCTTGCGTCTACGGCCATCTTTCACGGGCTCGGCGTGCTGAACGTGTCTGTCTTAATTCCCGCTCATGGCCTCAGGCCGTTTAGGCCGACAAAGGCTCCGCCATTGCGCTGCGCGAGGATCCGCATGAGGGTGGCAAATCGAATTCCCGTCACCTGCAACGGCTCCGGGCGGCTAAACTGCACTGGGAAGCCCACCGCATGAATGCGAACCCGGCGATTACCGGTGGCATCAGCGCTGTTGAGGCTATCAACAGCGCTGACCACGGCATCGATGGAGCCGCCGGTAAACTCATCGCCGAAGACATAGATGCTGATTTTCTTGTCGGTAGCGTAGAACCCCTGAATGGACGCTTGAATGCCCTCCACGGGGCTGCTGTTGCTGAACGGATGCCAGCTCTGAAGTCGGGACACGATCGCCTTGCGCCGCGCCGGGGTATCCGGAATCCACTTTCTCGCGTACTGCGAGAACATATAGGTGCCCATGTCATTCATGACCTGGATGCCTTTGACCCGCGGGTAGATCGCCAGTGTCTCGGTGATCTTTTGTGCTAGGAGCGACCAAGCATATTCGTACATGCTGCCTGAGGTGTCGATGACAAAAATGATGTACTCGCTGTCGACAGGAATGCCGCCCACGCGCTTGTCGCGCCCGCTGCTTCCAACCTGCGAGGCCAGTCGCCGCATCTCTTCGGTGAGTGCTTGACGCGCCGCCGCCAGCTTACCCTGGAGGATATTCTGTACCGCGCTCATGTCCTTTGCGGCGGCGAACCGACCTTCGACCGTTGACAGATCGCCTTGCAAACGCGCCACCCGTGCCCGCTCCTCGGCGAGTTGCGTCTGCCGGCTCACGAGATCTCGGCGCAATGCTGCAGTCTCGCCCCGAATCGCCACAAGCTCACGCTGAAGCCGTGACTCGGTCGCCTGCAGATCCTCGGTGGTGCGCTCCAGCACCTGCGGCTCCACCCCCTTGACAATCACTGAAAGCAGTACGATAGCGCCAAAAGCGCAAAATATGGCATCCAGAAAGGACAGCCCCAAACCCTCAGTGGCACGTCGATGTCGAGCCATCAAGGCCAGTCCGCCGAAGGGCTGAAAAAAGCACCCTCGGTCGCCAGGGCCAGCTTCCAGTAAGCCGAAGGGGCCGCCGGATCGCCTTCCATGGGAAAGAGGATGATGTTCACGGGAATGCCCGGCGGCAGCGTCTTAACGGCGCTGACAAAGTGTTGCAGGCGCTTCTCGGCGGAAACCGTAGTCCTCATTCCCTTGGATTGAGCTTGGGTCGGCAAGCCGTCGGTGAGCAAGAAAATATTGTCGGGATGAGGCTTCATGGCCTTCACCGCGGCAAAAGCCGAGTGCAAGCTGGTCCCCTTCTGCGGGATCACACGGCGCAGGCGCTCCACGGCGTCGTTGAGCCGCTCCGGGCGGCCGGCCTCCAGCCACTGGCCCTCGGTATTGGCAATCAGCGGCACCGCCGACTCGTTAAAGCCATAGATCTGAAACCGGCTCGTGGGCGGCAAATGGGTCAGCAGCCAGTCGGCGGTGGCTACCGCCCGTTGCCACTTGGGGGCGCCGATCTTGGCATCGTCAGATAGATTACGTCGGCGTAGCACCTCGACAATGGTCTCCCCCAGCATACTGGCGGAGGTATCGATCAACACCATGATCCGTTCACCGCCCATCTTGAGATCGGTCAAATACTGCCGATCGCCTTCCCCCTTGAATTCCCGCAGCCGGTCCCCCGGCACTTCAGCGGCTGCGGCACCCGCCTCAAGGCGCTTGACCCCTTCCTCTCGCGATTGGAGATCGGCCTTCAGACGCTCCAGATCTGCCTTGGCCGCAACCGTATTTGCTTCCAGTTCCGCTAGCTGAAGACGCCGGCTCACCGTGTCATTGATGATCCGATCGGCAAGGCCTTCGGCGCGCTCGAGATCGTCGTCAGTTTCCTGCAAGGTATTCCTGAGGACGACAAGGCTTTTACGGGCATGCAACACCTCGTCTTGGAGGCGTGTCACGACACCATGGAGAGCTTCGGTCCGCTGGTCGCGCTTGGCCAAGGAGTTGGCATTGACGGTCAAGAACAACAACACCGC
>JBAPTW010000119.1:0-12776 GCA_049282355.1 Gammaproteobacteria bacterium
ATCGGGAATCCAACGGATCACTCGTGGTGAAGCCGATTTGATTGTTGATCACAATGTGGATGGTACCGCCGGTGCCATAGCCTCGCGTCTCGGACAGATTCAGGGTTTCCATCACTACCCCCTGACCGGCGAAGGCCGCATCGCCATGCACCAGCACTGGCATCACTTGGTTTCGTTCCCAATCATTACGTCGCGCCTGGCGGGCGCGCACTGCACCTTCCACCACTGGGTCGATAATTTCTAGGTGCGAAGGGTTAAAGGCCAGTACGATGTGGATTGGTCCACTCGGTGCATGGACATCGGAGGAAAAGCCGAGGTGATACTTAACGTCTCCGGATTTTCCGACAGGCTTCGTGTGACCCTCGAATTCTCCAAACAAGCTCTGTGGATGTTTACCGAAAACGTTGACTAAAACGTTGAGTCGTCCTCGATGCGCCATACCGATACCCAGTTCGCGCACTCCACGCCTGCTGCTGGCGAGGATCAGCTCATCGAGGAGCGGGATCAGGCTTTCTGCGCCCTCCAAAGAAAACCGCTTCTGGCCAACGTATTTCTTGTGCAGATAAGTCTCTAATGCCTTGGCTGCGGTAAGCCGCTTGAGGAGATCACGTTTCTTCGCCCGCGTGATCCCATACCCACGGCGGGTGCCTTCTAAGCGGGCTTGAATCCAGCGCTTTTGTTCAAGTGATGTTAGGTGCATGTATTCGGCACCCACAGAGCGACAATAGACGCGTCGGAGAATCTTGAGAATTTCCCGCAAGGTTGCCTTTTCAGGCCCACCAGGGATGCTCGTGTGAAACGAGATGTCTAAGTCAGCGTCAGTGAGCCCGTGGTAAGCGGGCTTCAGATCAGGGACCGTTGGCCGCACGAAATGCCGTAGCAGGTCGAGATTAGCTCGCCGATGGCCACGTACTCGATAGGCATTGATGAGCTCGAGCACCGTTGCCTGCTTAGCAATTAGTGTTGTGGATGCTGTTTGCGTTAGCGTCTTTCTTGCGCCTAACTGCTGAGAACTTGTTAATCGAATGGCGCGATGATTTAGCTGCTCAAAGAAATCACGCCAGGCCGCAGACAAGCCCTTTGGATCCTCTAAATAGATTCTATGCAGCTGCTCTAAGAAGGCCCTGTTTTCTAGACCTGGCCAACTCGTTCTAACGTCTGGCATTGCCATGCTCGGACCTCGCTAGGTCGCCTACGAGGCTGTATTCATAATGACTCTGTTTGCTATTGACCAAGGGCTTTTTTTTAGTCGCTGACGTTAAATGGCGATTTTATGAGTTACCGGCGCGTCGCTGCTGAGTCATCGCTTCCAGCTTTTCCACGAACAGCTCTTCGCACGAACAGGTGCTGTTTTTCTCCATACAGGCGCGTTGAGCATCGGGTGCGCAAAGGCCATGGTATCTCGATGATTGCGATCCGCTTTCGAGCCGATCTCGCTGCGCCCAGAGTTGCACCTTAACCCAGCCGGCGCAGAGGAGGCCTAGCCCGCAAACCGCAAAAAGATGACGAATCACGCCAACAATTTCCCTCAATTGCTGCTAAACAAGCCAGCAAATCCCATGAAAGCGAGGGAGAGAATGCCGGCGAGGATAAGATTCAGGGCTGTACCGCGCATCAGCGCCGGGACGTCCGACAGTTCTGTCTCCTCCCGCAGTCCTGCCATAAGAATCAACGCAAGCGTAAATCCGCCCCCAGCACCCAAGGCAAACACTATACTTTCGAGGAGTCCATAGTTGCGGTTGGTGGCAAAAATCGCAAGTCCTAATATTGCACAATTGGTGGTAATTAGAGGTAGAAAAATACCAAGAGACCGGAATAAGGCCGGGCTCAGTTTTTTGATGGACATCTCCACAAACTGAACGGTGCTGGCAATCACCACGATGAAGCTGATCAGCCGCAGGTAGGGCGCGTGGACCAGTATGTAGGTATTGAGAAACCAGGCACAGACGGCCGTGATCAGCATCACAAAAACTGTTGCGAGCCCAAGTCGCAACGCCGTTTCAATGCGACTGGATACCCCTAAAAACGGGCAAAGACCAAGAAAGTAAGAAAGCACGAAGTTATTGATCAGCAGAGCACCGACGAAGATCCACACAAGATCGCTCATCGCGAGGGGTTACTCTGGGCTGTAAAGAGACCTTCGGAAGGTTGTATTCGCCGCGAGCGCACCCAGTTAAGCACTAACAACAGTAGCCCGAGGCTAATAAAGCCACCAGGGGGTAGCAGCATGATTACCCAGGGCTCAAAATGGGGTCCAAAAAGCGAAACACCGAAGAGACTACCGCTACCGAGCAGCTCTCGAAAACTCCCAAGGGCGAAGAGAGCGAGCGCGAATCCGCTGCCCATACCAGCGGCATCTGCCGCTGCAAGTCCGACCGGGTGTTTGGCTGCAAAAGCTTCTTGTCGGCCCAGAATCATGCAGTTAGCGACGATGAGGGGAATGAAGGCGCCCAGTTCTTTGTGCACATCGGGTACGAGTGCCAACAAGATGAAATCGATGACCGTCACGAAGGTGGCAATGACAATGATGTAGCACGAGATGCGGACTTGCCTCGGGATGAAGTTTCGAAGCGAGGAGACCATTAGGCTAGAGCTCAACAACACGGTGAACGTTGCCAAGCCCATGGTAAGTGCATTGATGGCACTGTTAGTCACCGCCAACATCGGACACATGCCGAGGACTTGGACAAACACAGGATTCTCACGCCATATTCCCTTGGCCAGTTCCTGGTATGCCCTGCGGTTTTGTCCGTCCCTGCTCATCGCCTATCCTGAGAAGCTGTTTTAAAAACTACTGCGCTTGCCTGAGCGGCGTTGCGCGCTGGCTCGCCATCCTCATGTACTCCCATGTACACTGCGGTGGCTCGCCACTGTGCGCCTGCGTCTCCCGGCGCTCGCGACATTTTTAAAACAGCTTCTGAGGGTAAATTGCTATCGGATTGGCTCGGTTGCGGCATCCGACCGCACGATCGTGTGTGGGTCCCCGACAGGCGCTGTCTCCATTCCTGTACACCGGCATTTAGGATGTTAACTACCGCCTGCGATGAGATGGTGGCGCCGGTGATAGAGTCCACCTCATGGGCTGCGCGTTTGGTGCCGTTTTTTACCAAAATGATCTTAGGATCCACGAGCAGCGTCCGGAAGTTATCGAGGAACGCTTGATCCTTGTAGATGCGATCACCGAGCCCGGGTGTCTCTCGGCTTTCCAGAACCTCCATGCCAACGATGCTACGCTGCTCGGGGAGATAACCGAACAGCAGCTTAATGGTATCCTGAAAGCCGGCGCCCTCAGCCGGTATGGCAAAGCCAATCAGTTGGCCACGGTCGTCACACCCGGCGTAGATGGCACGCTCGCCTGCACGATCCTTGTCTGCCGGCTGCAGCTTGCCTCCCGTTTGCGCCCAGCGTTGAAAGCCAACAATACCCGGCAGTACCCGGAAAACAGCTTCGCGTAATGCCTTTGCGTGGTTGGCCTCAATACGCGGTCGCGTCCACTCATAGGCACTCACGATGGCAAGTCCGGAAAGTAGCCCGGCTAGGCCCAAAGTAACAACAAGGCGGGTGGGACTGGCTTCATGTGCCCTTGACTCCATATTCTCTTATTGGGTCCTCCACTCGAGAAGTGGCTTTATCCTTAAAGAGAGCGGCATGGCGCTGATTAATTAATCGTGAGCAGCTCGCTCGTCCGTTATGCTGTCGGTCTCCCGCGTCCAAAGGGTCGCGGCTGAGTAACCCGTTCAATCAAGGGCGTTGTGGCATTCATCAGCAAGATGGCGTACATGATGCCTTCGGGATACCCGCCGAAACTACGAATCAGGATCGCTAATAATCCGATACCGATACCAAAGATCCAAGCGCCCCTCGGACTGACCGGCGAGGTGACCGGATCGGTTGCCATAAAGATGGCGCCGAAAAGTAATCCCCCTGAGAACAGTGCCATGATTGGTTGAGGGTTATTGGCGTCCAACAGATGCAGCAGTCCCGAGAACACGCTTGCCGAAAGCAGAACAGCGACGGTGATCCTCCAGTCGATACTGCGCCGCAAAGCGAGGTAAACACCCCCCAACAGAATCAGCAAACCGCTGGTTTCCCCAAAACAGCCCGCGGTATGGCCGAGCATCAAGTCCAGCAAAGGTGTTTCCTGATTCTGGAACTTCATCAATCCAAGTGGGGTTGCCGAACTCAAGGCATCCACCGTCGGTTGCTCCAAGGGTAAAGCTAGATTGCTCGGAATAATGGCAAGAAAATTTTCTGGGCCGCGCGGCGCTTGCCAAGTGGTCATCGCCGTGGGAAAGGCAGCGAGGAGGAAAGCACGACCCACGAGGGCGGGGTTGAAGGGATTCTGACCCAATCCGCCCCAGACGAGCTTACCGAGACCGATGCTCGCTGCGCCACCCAGAAAAGCCATCCACAGGGGCAGGCCCGGCGGCAACGTCAGACCGAGCAGCATTCCTGTAAGGGTGGCGCTCAAATCCTGGAGACTCTGGCCGCGATCGGGCCCAAGAGAAAATACCCATTCTGTGATGACGGCGCCGGCGGTCGCCGCCAGCAGAACCAGCAACGCACTTAGTCCAAACCACCACAACGCGCCCATCACCAGAGGCACCAGCGCATAGACAACATCGCGCATGGCGGCAGGAGTTGTCAGGCTCGATCGCAGCAGCGGTGCCGGCTGAAGGATAAGACGCGGGTTCTTCGATTTCATGTCGGGCCGGCGACGCTGTTGCGGAGCTTGGCTTTGCCGACCTTTATGAGCTGAGTCAGCGCAATGCCCGAAGGGCAACTGAGGGTACAAGCTCCGCACTCGACGCAATCCATAGCGAAGTGTCGGCGCATGTCTTCATAGCGACCGAGGCGCGCCAAGCGCCCAAGGCGTGACGGGTTTAGGAAATGCGGACAGGCCTGCAGACAGCGGCCGCAGCGAATACAGGGAAACTCGCGGCGCGCGGGAAGGGATTCCGCGGTAAACGCGAGAATACCGGAGGTTCCCTTGACCACTGGCACGTCGAGGCTGGGCAGTGGCAGCCCCATCATGGGGCCGCCCATGACAACGGCACGGGTGGGCGGCTTGAGCCCGCCGCAGAAGTCCAGCACTTCTCTGACGGGCGTGCCGATGGGTACGATAAGGTTCGCGGGATAGGTAACACCCGGACCAGAGACGGTAATGACTCGTTCGATGAGTGGCATGCCGAAATCGAAGTAATCGGCGATGGCCATCAGGGTACCGACATTGTTGACGACAATCCCCAGATCGCGCGGCAGCTTATCGGCGGGAACCTCAACCCCAAAGATAGCGCGGATGAGCATTTTTTCCGCCCCTTGCGGGTATTTCACCTGCAGCGGTGCAATGCCAGTACGGTGGTGTCGGCGAATTGTGCTCTTGAGAACCGCGATAGCCTCCGGCTTGTTGATCTCTATGCCGATGGTGGCGCGATCGGCTCCAAGCTTCCGTTTGACGATGCCAATGCCCCGTAATAAGGCCGCTGGGCGCTCCACCATCAAGCGGTGATCGTTGGTCAAGTAGGGCTCGCATTCGGCACCGTTAACGAGCAAGTGATGAATGTGCTTGCCTTCGGGCATCGTGTACTTAACGTGGGTAGGAAAGGCAGCTCCACCCAAACCGACGATCCCTGCGCTTTGCAGTTCTTCGATAAATTCCTTTAAAGAAAGGGCTAACCGATCGGCTCGCGGTCTTGGTTCGAGATGCTGCGTGGCATACCGGTCAGCCTCGATCTCGATGGCGAGCTGTAACGAACCGTCCACATTCCGGCGAGGCTCGATGGCACATACCCGCCCGGTGACAGGGCTGTGCAGGCTGGCGGAGACGAAGCCGCCGGGTTGCGCTATCAGTTGACCGCGGTGCACCTGCTGCCCCGGGCTGACTACCGGCTGAGCTGGCACACCGAGGTGTTGACCTAACGGCAACACATAACGGTGGCCGAAGGGCAGGCGCTGAATAGGCAAATCGACCGTTTGTGCCTTGTATTGGGCAGGATGCACACCGTGGCGAAAGCCTCGGCGTATGGTTGCCACCGGATTCATGGGCGCTCTCCGGGTGCCGTTTCCACTTCGCCAGGGTCATATCCTGCCAGCGCGAGCAGTTTCGCTTCGACGCGGGCGGCGAGCGCTGCCTCGGTCTGCGCTTTGAGGTGGCGCAAATGCCTTTCATACGTTTGCTGCAGCTCGTCGCGCTCGGCTTCGAAGACCTTGCGTAGCCGCTGTTCAACGCGGTGTTCAACCTCCGAAGTGAAGGGGGTGATGACGCCCGCTAGCTCTTGCAGGCTACGCCAGGCTTCCAGGCGTTCCTGGGAGGCAGCGACCAAAGCGGCGTCTACTCGGTGACGAATCGAGCCTACACCGCTTGAGGCAGTGATAAAAGGTGTCTGACTAGAGCGCTTCGCGATCTCGGTTTCGAGATAGTCAGCCAGCGGTACGGGCGTTGGATCGTGTTCATTGAGGGGCGCGAAATAACGTGCAAACCGGCGTTCGGCAAAGGCCCAGTGGGCCAGCGTGAAGGGCTCTTCCCCTTCAGGATCGATAACCCACTTTTCTTCCGGGCAGAGATTGCCTGCCAAATCAAGGCGTTTGCCAAATACGCCGCTTCCCCGTGGATCGTAGCGGAACAAGGGAAAGGCTCGAGCGCGAACCGCCCCCGAGGCTCTGGCGAAGGTCTTGTGGGTGGCAAATCCATGATGCTCGGGGCTCGGCGCGTGGACGTGTATGAGGGCCGGTCCGGGAAAGCTCAAGGCCTCCCGAATGCTCTCGAAAAAGTGCTCCGGTGCAGCGATGCAGGTCTGGGCGACGAAGGCTCGCCGTTGAGAAAGGGCGAGGAAACCCAGATGGACATTGGGTGTTTTTGCGGTCGAGGGAAGCGTGTCCACGATCCCTCCAGGGGGCGCGCTGACATTTCCCGTGGTATCAAGACCCAGATCCAGGTGCGAGAAAATGAGGATTTTTATTGGCGCCTCGCTGTTAAGTAGCCACAGCACAGCGGAGAGCCCTCTGGCACCGAGCACATCGTTGTTACCGATAAGGTAGAGCGGCGGGCACAGCTGGCGCTCTTCGGGCGTTAAATCCTTCCATGTGAGTCCGTGAGGCCCAGGAGGCGTCCTCGGGGTAGGGTTTAGCTCCGCGCGCGCTTGCCTGAGGAGCAGCAGGCCTGCCGCCGCTTCACGCAGCTGGCCTTCAATCAGTCCGGCGGCCAGAGATGCGGTCTCGCCGGTGATGTCGATGGCAACCGGTATGAAAAATGGATTATAGGGATAGGCACCCGCCCAGCTGGCGATGGATCCGGGTGCGACGGCTATCGCAAGCCGAGCTCGTCCGCCGCCATGCGCCCCCTCAGCGAGTCTCCATTGAAGTTTGCTGAGTGCCTTGGTCACCGCCATAAGTCGGCGTAATCGACCGACGTCCAAGGTCGCGGTTTCCACCGCCTCGAGCTGTTGAGCGAGGCTGCTCAATCCTGATGAATGGGGTGGGAGGTCCTCAAGGCTCGCACTGAGGGCATCCAAATCGTGGATGGGTAAGGTGTCGATCAGCAGGGTGCGAATAAGTGTCTTCAGTCCCTGCTGTACCTCCTTAATTTCTTCAAGAAGCTGATTGACCAACGGCTGCTGGAGAAATTCTGTAATGGCCAGTACTAGTCGCACTCCCGCCTTCTCACCGGACCCGGGCTCCGCGCCATCGCCGCCGGCGAGCGCTAACAGGCAATGACGCGATAGGAGCAAGGCCGCCAGCGGTGTCAGCGAGCGGTCTCGCAGCAGGTCGGCTATCGTGTCTCCGGGAGTATCGGGAAGCTGTTCCCATAACCGGATCACGCGCAGAGCTCTGTCCGCGCTCTCGGATCCTTGGTCGTTTTGGAACAAAGCCTGCGGATCACAGGCATTGATGCAAAGCCCGCAACCTTTGCACGTGTGAGGGTCGATAGCGAACGCGAGCAGCACTCCTTGTCCCGGCTGTTGGGCCTCGCGGACATGGAAGAATGGCTCGGTGATCGCCACGGGCAGGACACCTATCTGATCACGCAGGCCTTGGAAAGCGCTTCGCATGCTGGCATCGCGCTCCGGCGGGTAGTTAGCTTTTTCTGCAAACGCCCCGAAAGTATCTTCGAGCAATCCATCGAAGCTGGCGGGCGGGCCGTTTTTGGCTCGCTTGGCGAGGTGCCGTGCAAGCTGACCGAGTACCGGGCGCAGTGGTTCGGCGCAAGCCATTCGGATGCCAGCCTCGAGCAGAGCACGGATACTGATGGCCGTGGGCCGAATAGCGCCATCAGGGCACTGGATCCAACATTGACCGCAGCCGGTGCATCGGCTCGGATCAATGACCGGAAACCACTCTCGAGCGGCCCGCAGTGAGCGGAAGGTGGAGGTGAGAGGCGGCACGACACCCGTTGCGAGAAAAGGATCGGGGGAAAGTTCGTCCGCGTCACCGTGTGCATAAAGGGCCCCCACTTGGTCCCAGAACCGAGGCAGACTGGCGTAATTATCAGGGCTGCCGGCGAGGCGGCGCACGGCAAGCGGCGTTTCGTCGTCCTGAAAACCACGGGACAGGTCTGTGGGCTGCGTAGAGAAGGAACGGTCAAGGCCGAGAGTCCCTTCAAGTCCGTTCACAAAGGCGGCCAAGCGATCGCGCCATCGCCCCTGGGGATCTCGTTTCAACAGCGCTTCGCGCGCGCGCAGCACCCGCTGAGCAGGCAATGCCAGTACGCCCTCTGCCAGGAGCACAGCGACAGTGCTTCCCAGCATGTGCTCCACCAGCAGCTGTTGTGGCGAACTATCGCTTTGCTCCTGCGCCATCAATGGCGTCTGGTAGCATTGCGCGCGCTTTTGTCGAATTTCTTCCCGCCAAATCGGGGATAATGCCTGCCAAAGCCGTTCTGGAGGGAGGTTGCTCACCAGCAGCAAAGCCCCTCCCGTACGTAATTCGGCAATGGGCTTCATGCGCTCGTGGCGCCGAGGAGTGGTAATGACGGAGAAGTCAATGGGGACCTGATCGCCAGGGTCATGCAAAGGTGCGCTAATGGCGGCGGGGGCGTGCGTGAAACGGTCTACACAATAAGCTTCCCAACGTCCCCAAAATAGCCCCGGTCGGCTGCGTATCTGGCCGCCAGCAAGGTGGTGCAGAAAGGCCGCCGCGGCCGCGGCGAGCCCCTCGCCGCCTTGACCGGAAAGCCGATGAACTGCCACTGTATACGCACCGCTCGGGCGCAGATCGGGTAATCCCTCGTGGCTGAGGAGCCCAAGCCGAGTCACCTCAGGATAGTCGCGGCGCAGGCGGTCCAGCAGAACCTGACGCTTGGGGTAAATGCTTGAGGCGCGTGCAAAGTCGAACCCAAGGTAAATGCGCGAACGCGCCGGGGGGGACGGCTCCCGGTGACGGGCGAGGAGTCGGGCGCCAAGCCCCTGTTTACCAAGCGGCTTGCATTCAGCGGCTAACTCCTCACAAAGCGCCACCAAATCCGCGCCACGCAACGGTAAGCCGCCCAGCCCATAGGTTACCGAGCGAAAGCGCGGCTGCTCACCTTCGCCGATGGTCGGGTAGGCATTGTTGGAATGGAATTCTCGGTGGCCCTCTTCCAGAGCGCGGTCGACGGCTGCTCGCAGCTGTCGTGTCAGGGGTGGATCGGTCGCCAGCGGGGTATCCACTCGTTCCAGCACCGCAACCATTCGCTTACCCCGAAGGTATTCAGCGATGCGCGCTCCCGGGAAAGGACGCAGACAGTGTACCCCGAGCACCCCGACGCGCAGCCGCAATCGCCGATGAGCATAGTCGGCAACGGCGCGTGCGGTCTCGATGGCCGAGCCTTGGGCGGCGAGCACGAGATTCGCCCCTTTGAGGCGGTAGGTGGATAAGGTGTCAAGGGGTCGGCCGGTAAGGTGGCGCAGTGCTGCGATGGATTCTTCGAGAATGGTATTGAGGTGTTGGTCAAAATAGGGATGCTTGCCGACGGCACCGAGGGCCCAGCTCTCCGGACCCTGTAAAGCACCGTGTAACACTGGATGATCAAGATCGTGCCAGCGAGGCACGCGTCGGCGCTTCTCCCCAAAAAGCATGCGTTGTGCCGGGGTAGGGGCGGGTATCACGTCGTCCGGTGGTCCGAGGAAGGCGGCGGAAAAAGCTGGCGACGGAATGTAGACATCCTGCAGCGCTAGCGCCGTCTGTTCCCCATCCATGGCCACTAAGCCAGGAATAAGCCCTAGCTCTGTTGCGCGCCGGGCAACCAAAGTGAAGTCAACGGCCTCCTGAGCGTTGGCTGCCGACAGCATGAAGAAGCCCGTATCGGCACTCATATGATAGGCCTTGTGGCCCGTGCCGAGTGCCCCCGCCTGGGCGGCGAGAGTACGGTTGCAAAGGTGCACGATGAGCGGCAAATGCCGTCCTGCAGCCATCACTAAAAGGTCCTGGGCGCTCACGAGATCAGGACCGGAGAGAAAGGTCGTGGCGCGGGTTCCCGTCATGGCCAAGCCCATGGCGGCAGCGAGTGCCCCCCGTGGCCCATCTGTTTCGAGGCTCATGAGCCGGCTGCCAAAGCAGTTGATGGGCTCCCGAGCCTCATGCGCTTTCCAGGCGCGCGCTGCCCCATCGGCAGGAAAGGATGCGCTAAGGCCGGCTACCTCGCAGAAAGAAGCTTCGACGAGCGCAACTGCCGTGTTGCCGTCGACCACCCGCAACTCTTGAGGACAGTCGGGACGAGCATGCCGGGACATTGTCTCAGATCCATTCTGCCGGCGATTGCCTGGTGCGCTAGTTGTTTTCGACATGGGCGGCAATGTTCTGTGGTTTTGCCGCGTCGGCTGCTGCAAACTGCATCCCGGTGAGCCACTGAATGGCGCCTGTCGGGCAGCGGTAGGTCGCCTGCGCCGTTGCTGGCCCACCGCCCCCATAGTCAACCACGGGCAAGTTCTCTTCCATGCGGATGAGCCCGGGCGCAGCGTCTTGCACACAGCGACCGCAGCTGTCACAGGCGACGCGGCAGAGGGCCCGCGCGTCATCGCCTGCAAGAGGTGATCGGCACTGCACGAACAGTCGGTGGCTCAAAGGAAGGATTGCGAACAGTCCGCGCGGACAAGCCAGTACGCAGTCACCGCAAGCGGTGCAGTTATCGACATCGACCACGGGCAATGAGTGATGGTTGAGGTGAATGGCTTCGAAGGTGCAAGCACGTGTGCAATCACCCAAACCCAAGCAACCCCATGGGCAACCCTTTCCCCCACCGGCGACGATAGTGGCGGCACGGCAGCTTTCAAAGCCGCGATACTCTGCGATCTGGAAAGCTTGCGCGGTACCGCCGGCACAGTGCAGGCGAGCCACGCGCTTTTCCTGTTGGCCGGGATCGACTCCCAGCAGCTCGGCGATGGCCTCGATGCTGTCCTGAGTTGCAACGGTACAGCCGCTCGGAGTTTCGCTTGCGGATACCACCGCTTCCGCGAAGGCATGGCACCCCGGGTGACCACAAGCGCCGCAGTTAGAACCCGGCAGTTGATCGGCCACCTCTTCCACACGTGCATCTTCGGAGACCCGAAGAAACCGCGACGCAATGGCTAAAGCGGTGCCGAAAAACACGCCGAGGCCAGTCATAATTGAAGTGGCAACAAGGGCTTCTTGCATCGCTTGCGATAAGGCTCCTTCTTAGTTGAAAGGCGCCGCCCGCAGCATCAGCGCATCAACTCCCGTTTCGTGCGGGTCCAGGGGTTGGCCTGGATGAACACAGCGAGCAGGACACTTCTCGGCCGCTTCCACCAGTTGCGCATAGGTTCCCGCGCGGGAATCACTGATGCGTGCTTGCTTGTTCTCGTCATAGATGAAGAGCCGGGGGTTAATGTTGATGCAGTCGTTGCAGCTGGTGCACAGGGGAGTATCGATCCAGGCCTCCTCGATGACAGGATTATCGGTTTCGGAGTCTTGCTCGTCGGTCACTACTGATGGCGTTGCCGACGACCGGGCCGGTGGAGCGGCTGCTGCGAGATCTTGAGAGTGATCGATGCGCGCGGCGCCAGCCGGTGCGTCGCTCGTCAGATCCAGTCCAAGCAGCATCTCGGTAAGTCGCCTCATGGTCTTGCGTGCGGTTTCTTGCCGTACCCGCGCCAGCGCTACCCGGAAGCTCTCCTGTAACTGCTCGCGTTCCTTTTGGGCGTCTTGCTCGGCCTTGGCAGTTACCTGATGGCACGCCTGTTCAACAAAGGCATTGCGCACCCCAGCATCGGCCTGCAGGGTTCGCCAGTAGTCGAGGCGAACTTGGACCTCAATCAACAGATCCCGAGTCGGCACGGCGCGACGAAAGCCGCCCTCTCGATCCACGACCCAGATGTAGGGAAGATGCTTTGCGGCTTGCGCCAATGGGAGCGCCAGATAGGCATCGACCGGCAACAACGACTCGGCGCCAACGCCTTCAGGTATCAGCCGCAGCTGGTGAGCGAACGCGCAGTGCACAACAGCAAAGTCCACGAAGGTAAATGGCAGCAACAACGATTGCTCGGTGCCGTCTCGTTCGCGGTAGCGTAGAGCGTAGGCAGGCCAATCCTGCTCGGGTTGCGGATTATCCTGCAGATCAAGATGGCCGGTGCGAAGAACCTGTGTCGGGTAACGGGGATGCGCTGCGCCGGGCGGGGCAAAGTGAAATAGCGAATGTCCGCGGCCTTCGATGGCACTGCCGGCCTCAAGCCAAGGGTGTAGGTACTGGGCGGCGCCTGGTTTTCGCTCACCCTCGCACAGCAGCACATGCAGCCCGGGCCGTGCGCCATCGAGCGCCGATCGAAAGCCCGCTATTAAGTGTCGGG
>JBAPTW010000120.1:0-1815 GCA_049282355.1 Gammaproteobacteria bacterium
CGCCGAAGGCGAATCACTTCGGCCAGATACGTCCAAGGGGACACGTCGCGTTGGCGGCAGGTGTCGATGACGCTGGCCAGCAGCGCCAATGCACGGCTGCCTTGCTCGCTGCGAGTGCCAAAGCAGAACTTGCGTAGAATGACCCAATGACGCAAAGCGCCCTCGGCTTGGTTATTTGTCAGGGGTAACTGCGAATGAGACAAGACCGCGAAGATCGCCTCCCAGTCGTTGAGAAACTCTCGAGCGAGCTGGCGTGTCTTCTCATGTTCGGCGTCTTGGTAGCGCTCGCAACACACGCGAAACGCATCGAGCTGTCGTTGGTGTTTCGCCCTCAGATCCTCACCCGGGCCTTCGCGCGCTTCGTACACCGACTCCATTAAGGCGTGCAGGAGATCAAGGGTTTGTTTGCCGAAATGCTGCGATGATGTGACGAGGCTCTCTTCAAGGCCTCGCGCTTTGCGCACCAGATGCGCCCAACAGCGCAACCGTTTTCGGTAAGCGCGATAAGCTTGATAGCCGTCGCTCATGAGCCAACCGGTGAAGGAATCGCTGAGGAGATTATCAAGAAACTCCCGCGTGCGATAACCAATGAGGTAAAAGGTCACCGCCGTGGAGGTAAAAACCCACAGCCATAAACTCTTGCCCGCCTCCTTCCACGAGGTCTCGTCCCCGTGCAAAAGCGCTGACTGGTTGACCTCATCGATCAGTTGCTCTTCGACCGGCAGCACCGCATGAGCCGCCTCGTGCACACACTGATTCAAGGTCCCAGTGGCGAGCGTAACGCCCAACCAGGTGCCAAGCCATTCCCGGATACGGGCTCGCGAGAGCCGCATCCTGAACGCCAAACAGACGATCAACGCCATCAGCCCCGGTCCGACCAGATGCCACTCCGAGATCTCAACCGACCACTGCACGTCGTTTTCAGCACGCTGGGGAAGACGCTGTGTCTGATGACCGCACCCGCAGCCGGTGTCCCCATAGAGGTGCTTGGTGTGGGTTACGTGGATCCCCGGTGCCGCCTCATTACCCCATTCGATGTCGAGCACATAATGGCCGGTGCATGCCGCAAAGGGGGCGTGCTCGTCGAGCACCTGCCCACACGCCGAGCACTGCTCGGCTCGATGCACCACTTCGCCGGTCACCGGGAGGTGCTGAGTGCGGCCATGGCCGGGGGCACCCGGTTGCTTGCCGGGTTTGCGCGGCGAACCGGAGGGGTCGGTTTGAGCCTTAACTTTCGGCTCCTTCGCAGCTTTATCGTCTGAAGGGGAGTCTTTGGCTCCCTCAGCCGCTTTTTCCTCTTCTTGTTGCTCCGCTTCCTTTTCGCTTGGCGCCCCGCTCCACGGCGCGCGCGTGCTCGGCGGACGCGAGCTATTCTCCGGGGTTTGGTTGAGTCGCTCTCGGGCTTCCTTCAGATCGTGGCAAAGACGCTTGCTCACTTCGCGCAGCGCCTCCTGGGATAACCCGTCGAGATACGCTTCGTCAATCTGCCGAAGATCGTGATCAGTGAGACGCATCGTCAACCGTCCAGAGAATTGAGGGCATCCTTACATCATCTCCACTACGCGCCAAGTCTCTGGCAAATCAACTTCGCTGTCCAGCACTCATCTCGGCTTGGGGGGTCTGATTGGTTACCTCAAGGGCCAATTCTACGCCGCACAAACCGCGGTCCCCGAGTTCGCCGACCACCTCCATCGGGCAAGCTCGTTGGTCGAAAACTTCAATGGCCGACTGCGCGGCTATTTCTTTCTGCGCCGGCAGCTCGGGCCGCGTTACCTCGATTTGCTGCGCTTTTTCTTCAACCACCACCCCTTCCAG
>JBAPTW010000121.1:0-2086 GCA_049282355.1 Gammaproteobacteria bacterium
GCAATGCTTATTGTTGGCAGCGCGACTTGTACAAGGATGTGGTCGCTGCGTTTGTCAGAACCTTCATCGTCGGAAAAGAATACCTCAACCCACAACTTCAGACTGCTGTCAATGCGTAAGTCCTATACGAGAAGAAATTGAGCGCTACTTTGAACAAGGCCGAGGCACCTACGGGACACGGCGGATGAAGCCGCTGTTGGCCGAGACCGGACACCAGGTGAGCCGACGGCGCATCGGGCGGCTCATGACCGAGGCGCCGCTGCGCTGTAAGACCCGCAAAAAGTTTCGTCCGGCCACCGACTCGATACCGGCACTACGGGTAGCGCCGCATGTACTGGAGCGAAACTTCCAGGTCAAAGCACCTGATCGGGCTTATGTCGGTGACATCACCGCTATTCGGACAGCCGAGGGCGGGTTGTATCTGGCCGTGGTCATCGACCTGTTCTCTCGGGCCGTGGTCGGGTGGTCCATGGCCGAGCATAGGCGCGCGTCGCTGGTCAACGAGGCGCTGACGATGGCGATCCAGCGCCGCCAACCCCCACCTGGAGTGCTCATGCATACCGACCGCGGTAGCCAATATGGAGCTAACAGCTACATCAAAATCCTCAACGCACATGGGATCCAACCGAGTATGAGCCGCCAAGGCAACTGTTGGGATAAGGCGGTCGTCGAGCGCTTTTTCCACAGCTTGAAAACGGAATTGATTTACCTGGAGGACTTTGAAAACCGACAGCAAGCACAACGCGCAACCTTTGAATATATCGAGGTCTTTTATAACCGCCAGCGGCGCCATTCGACTATCGGCTATCTTGCCCCGCTGGGGTACGAGCAAACTCACACAATTGCGTGAAAATCTGTCCAGAAAAGTGTTGACAGATCACGCCACCATCGGAACTAATCGCATCACCATCAAAATTGGCCACCACGTCTCGGCGTCCCGATGCATGAAATTCCAGTTGTCCTGCAGTACACTTTGTACTCATAGTACTCATAAGGCTGCTGCCTCAATCTGGCATAATGTGCTGATTCCACATCCTTTACGCCACGAGGAGCAGCCTTTTTCCATCCCTTTGGTGAGAAATGCGGGCTAAGGTGGCGGATGGCTGACCAACCCTGAGACGGCCTCCCGAGCTTATGAGCACTGGCGCGGGCTGATGCGGGCCTACGCGCCCAGCAGCCTGCGGGCCAGCACAGACTGCATATCCCTTCGACCATCGGCGATCAGGTAGATGATGACCTGGGCACCGGCGACGCGGTAGATCACCCGGTAGGGCTTGAACGACGTCTGCCGGTATTCCTTGATGCCAAGCGCGATCAGCTCTTTCGGGTAGCTGCCTCGCTCCGGGAACCGTGACAAGCTTTTCACGACCTCCATCAGTTGGTCGAGCACGTAGTTGGCGTTGGCCACGCGGTCGAACTCTGCGATGTAGTCGTGGATCGCCTCCAAGTCCTGCTCGGCACCTTCGGTGAGTAGGATCTCGAACTGGCTCGGTCCGTCTACCATCAGGCCAATGTTCGCTTGGCACGCAGGCGGGCCACGACATCGCCAACCGGCTTGACCTTGCCAGCGGCCACTTCCTGATTACCCAGCGCTAAAATTTTCAGCAGTGCTAGCGCTTCCTGGGTTTCCTCAAACGAGGCCACGTCCTGCAGGACGGCCTTAGCTTCACCGTTTTGCGTGATAACCAAAGGCTCACGCTGTTCGGCGAGATGCGCCAGAACCTCAGCAGCATTGGCCTTGAGGTAGCTGATCGGCTTGATTTGAGATGAGTAACGCATGGCTGTGACTCTGATATGAAGATAAGACCGAATATAGTCCTTTTACGGTCTTTTGGCAACACGGCCCGTCTGCCCTAGCCAATGCGGACAAGAAATCCTTGCAGGCGATGGCTCACCCAGCTGAAGCCGATGTGCTCCTGCTCCAGGCGCAGGCCTTTGCGGATGCGGATGTCTTGTAGACCCCCGGAGCAGTTGCTGCGGGCGTTGCTGCTACAGATTCTGTTCACGGTCCGCTCAGAACGACTGCTGATGGAGCGTATCGACTACGACCTGCTGTTTCGCTGGTTCGTGGGTCTGGGGATGGACG
>JBAPTW010000122.1:0-4746 GCA_049282355.1 Gammaproteobacteria bacterium
GCTGCCGCCCGAGGTCAGCAGCCTGTTTGAAATGGCGTTCGGGAATGGCGGCAAACAGCACGGGCGGCCGGTGAGCGATGAATGGGTGCGGGGGTTTGAGCGGCTGAAAAAAAGCCTGACGGTCTGCGGCCGTGATCGGGGGCACCGCTATCCGCAGGGGGCCAGCTATTGTCCGTGGTGCGAACTCGAAAGGCGGGGGATGTCGCGAATCTTTCCCGGGGCCGGTGGAGCGTCCGGGGGAACGCCTGGGACAACGGCCCCTCCGTTTTCACCGCCTCCGGTGCCGCCGGCACAGGCTTATGTTGCAGCGCCTCGAGCGCCGGCAGGAAATACGATTTCCATGGTCCGCAAACGGGATGAGGGGCGGCGCGCCGTGGAGAGATGGTGGCAAAAAATCGAAGCGATACCGCTGCCGAAGGTGACCGGCCTGCCCGCGGTCCCGAAGACGAACCCAAAGCCCCCTCCGATGCCGCAAAAGTTTGTCAGAAGCGCCCTGCCGAGTTGGATGGCGGGCTCGATCATTACGGTATTGTGTGTGATGAGCTTGCTGCTCGGGATCCCGGCCCGTGAATCGATGGGTCTGTGGGCCGTCGGCGGGGTGTTCGTCACGACCGGAGGAACGAGCTGGCTTTTGCTCCTGCTGTCACATGACGGATATCGGGAAGAATGGCGGAAGTGGCGGCGGCGATTGAAGAATGCTGAGCGGCGATTGAAGTGGAGCCGGAAGCAGTGGAACGGGCTGGCGGCCAATCAGACGGTATCGGAGAAAAAGGAGGAACTGCGCCGGCTGTATCGGAAGTATCAACAGGGGAAAGCCGCGGTGCCTGCAGGGTATGCGACGGCAGAGGAAATACGGGATCTGGAGGAGCTGGTCAACCGGTTCAGGAAGGGAGAGCAGAGTCTGCAGGTGATGGCGCGGCACTTTGAGGCGGTGCGGAAGCGCGTGGCAACGGAATACGTGAGGGCGGCGACGGAGGTGAAGCAGGCGACGGCCTGCCTGCGACGGCTCTCAACCATCTCTCCCTGAAGCATCCCCTTTACGTGAGCACGATGCAGCGAGACCGGTTCTTGTAGTCACGCCAGATCGGCCCGGTGACAACGGTCTCTTCTTTGACGAGGGAGTCGTCGGTAAGCCAGATCAGGTCTTCACCCTCGATATTGGCAAGGGAGGCACGGATATTCTCGGCGCGGCGCGCCGAATTCGTCTGGAACAGGACGCGGAAGCGCTCGAACTGGCCGAATTTCTGGAACAGCTTCGTTTCGCGCAGCAGGTGGTAGCCGATCGCTTTGTCGCGGATGTGGCCCTGACTCTCGGTACCGCGGTCGATTTCGAGGAAAAACAGGCGGCGGGGATGGTTGACCGGGTCACGGCCGCCCAGGACGATCAGCGCATCGGGATGGACGAGAAAAGTCTTGTTGACCCGGGGGTGGCGGAACTCGTGGTGGAGCTTGTAAGCCCGACGGCGGGCAGTTTGGCTGACGGCGTGACGTTTGAGCTCATAGTCGGTGGTGAAGCGGTGGATCGCGAGGGGCAGCTCGCCGCCGACGGCCAGTTCTAAGTGGACCCGGAATTCGGAGATGGCG
Source organism: Gammaproteobacteria bacterium (assembly GCA_049282355.1). GTDB lineage: Bacteria > Pseudomonadota > Gammaproteobacteria > HK1 > HK1 > JAGTVB01. The sequence continues at coordinate 1,585 of JBAPTW010000122.1, forward strand.
AGCGTGTGCTCTAAAAAATAGTGGCCCACCCGCCCCGAGTTGTCATGGGCATAATCGGAGACCGGCACGCCACGGGCATGCAGCAGCTGCATGCCCGCCGGTCCGAGGAAGTAGGCGGTATCGGCGCCGCCGCTGTCCTCGCTGATCTGGACGTAGGGCAGGATCTTCCCCAAGTAGCGCTGGGAAGGATGTGACAGGTTCCTCAGCCGCTTTTGCACGCTTTGCTTAGAGCGGTTATCGCGAAAGAGCAGCCGCTTGAGCTGGCCGGTGCGCAGGTACCGGAAGCGGTTGACCGCTTCGATAATGGCGATGTCCCGATCGGTCAGGCGAAAAGCCGGCGCGGGCGAAGCGGAGCGCGGGCGTCGGCGCTGGGGGGCTGACGTGATTTCGGGGGATATCCGTGGCTCCAGAGCAATCGTCAGACCGATCGAGGAGGCGAGCTCCTCGATCTGGCGTAACACTTCCTGGCGGCGATGACGAGCCGCCTCCTTTGTTGCAGCGGGTTTCGGATCAGTCGTCATCGTCGGCGAAGCGGATGGCGCCCGGTGCGCCATCCGCTGTCGGTCCTTCATCGGGGACAGGGGTTGGCGATGGATCGTCGGCCAGGGGAGCGGTGAGGAGGGTTTCGCCGCTGAAGTCGATGTCGAGCGCCTCCCCAAACACATCTTCCTGGCGTTTGCGGATTTCGGCCAGCGCTTCGGGCGAGGGAAGGTAAAAATGCGGGTGGGCCGCAACCACCTGACGTTCGAGGAAAGCGAGCCGGCGGGGCGTATAGGCGCTGTTATAAGGCATGGCCGGGCGGTAGTCGACGTTGATCTGCACCGGGGAAGTTGGTCCGATCTGGCAGGTGCAGACGCCGGTCGGCTGTTGCTTCAGACGGCCGATCGCCCGTTCGCGGTGTTCCTCCGGTGACCAAAAAGAGTGGTGTTCCTCCTGGAACTCTTCGTAGCGCGTGAGGAGGCTCCAGTTGACGGTCAGGTTTTGCGAATGTCCGTCCTGGTCGGTTTGGGTCGCGCTCCGTTGTTCGTTTTGGCCGGCGGTGACATTGGCGGTGCGGGTTTCGTTTTCCGAATGGCCGACGGCGTGCGAATGCTGGCGGCCGAGAGTCAGGGAGACGGCGCGGCTGATGCTCTCGGTGACACCGTCGGTTTCGCCGCCGGTATCGGTATCGGTCAGCGATTGCGACTGCTGGAGACCCTGAGAGAGGCTGTTGCCGCGGTTGTTTAAGACGGCTTGTGTGCTGGTAGAAGATCGGCCGCTGCGCCTGCCGTGCGTGTCGGTAGTGCCGTTCTGCTTGATCTGTGCCGAGCCGTTAGTGAACTGATTGTGGGTGGTGAGCTGGGCGCCGGAGGGGGGAAAAGAAAGATGGCGGCCGGTGGCGTGCTGCTGGCTGTCTTGCACGCTTGTACCGATGTTGTTGGCGTGCTGATAGGAGTCCTCTTCGCTCCTGGTGGAACTTTCGGAACGCTGCTCTCCGGTACTGCTTGATTCCTCGACGGTGAGGTTCGTGCCGTCGGTCTTGGCGCGGGCGACACTGTTTGATCGCTGCTTCTGACGGCTGAGCGCCTTCGTTTTGTCGAGGGAGTGGCTGACCTGTCGGGAATTGCCGTCGGTTTCGGTCACGCTTTGGCCGGTGCCGCGGGCCAACGCCTGGCCGATGTTCAGTGATTGGCCGAAAGCGACGCCGAATGCGTGGGAAGAGCCTTGCGAGCGGCCGAGCGAGAGGCCGTAGCTTTCCTGCCACTCCTGGACGGGGCGGAAGCGCGTGCTGAAGACCCGGTCCTTGATTTCGAGCAGGTCACGGAAGCCGGTGTTGATCTCGCGGTCGATGATCTCGGCGTCATCGTAGCTGAGTCCCCCGAACACCGCCCGGTTATGGCAGTTGGTCAGGACGCTCGCATAGACGTATTCGTCCTGCTCGCGGAGCTGGGCGAGATGCTGGTGGGCGAGGGTCAGGTAGAGACCGTATTTGCGGGCCTCCTCGAGCAGGTAGGCGATTTCTCGGGTCACAAACTGGGCAAACTCGTCGATGTAGAGATAGAAATTATGGGGGTTCTGCTGGGGGTCGCGGTCGAGGATCGCCCGGAAGATCTCATGGATCAGGAGCGCGCCGACCAGCTGGTTGCTCTCGCGGTCGATCTGTTTGCCGTCGGGCAGTTTGACGAGCAGGATCTTGCGGTTGGCGATGATGTCTTCGATATCGAGCACGTGGTTCTGCTGACCGAATACCTGCTGGAGGGAGGGGTTGCGCAGGAACTTGCGCAGGCGGTTATGGGCGCCTTCGAGATACTGGTTGCGGATGCTGTTGGGCGCCTCGCGGAAGTCGTTCCAGTCTTCTTCGATGAAGAAGTTCTGCACCTGCTGGAGCAGAGCGTCGCGGTGCGGGTTGTTCTTGCGCGAGCTGATCAGCGGCGCGACCTCGAGCAGGGTCAGGCCGTTGGCGATGATCAGGTAAAAAATATTCTCCAGCCAGCGGGTGATGCGCGGCGTACGGTCGGTCCGGTCCTGGCCCCAGGCCTTCAGGCAGGCCGAGACCATCATGTTGAGCGCGTAGTGGGGATTTTCCCGGGCGTATTTGCCGAGGGGGTTGAACCCCAGCACCGTTCCGGTCTGCTCCGAGGGGTTAAACAGCACCACGCGCTTCGCGAGATCGGGGCGTTCGGTGGCGATGTAGCGCACCAGATTGTCGTAGGTTGAACCCCGGTGGGGATCGATCAGGCAAAGTGAGCAGTCCGGATCCTCAAGGTCGCGACGGATCAGCATCTCCATCAGCACCGACTTGCCGCGCTTCGTGCCGCCCAGAATGTGGGTGTGGGCTTGGCGGTTCTGAGAGTCGATGAAAAACGGCGCGCCATCGTCCGATACGGCGCCGAGCGGGCGAAGCGGGGCACGAGAGCTGACGGCGGGAGCGAGCGCTCCCGCGGCGGCCGGTTTCCCGGACGGGCCGTAGAGCGACGAGAGGTTGAGACGAGGAAGGGGCTTCGTCATCGGAAAACTCCTTAAGGGCCTTGGGTGAGGCGATGGAAGTGGAGGTCACGAACCTCTTCCCAGCACAGCCCGATGAGGTCGCGAAGGTCATCGGGAACGCCGGGTGCCTGCCGGATATCCCGGATCTTATCCTCGTAGAGCTGAAAAAGGAGCGATCGGGGATCCGAGGTGCGG
>JBAPTW010000123.1:0-1559 GCA_049282355.1 Gammaproteobacteria bacterium
GCATTCGCCACGGGAGTGATAGAGATGGGGCTGGCTGCTCCGGCGTCCGCGAAGGATGCGGCCAAGCCAAACATTCTTTTCATCATGGGCGATGACATCGGCTGGATGCAGCCATCGATCTACCACCGCGGGTTAATGGTCGGTGAGACGCCCAACATCGACCGCATCGGCCGGGAAGGCGCGATGTTCACCGACTACTACGCCGAGCAGAGCTGCACGGCCGGGCGCAACGCTTTCTTCACCGGCATGCAGCCGCTCCGGACCGGCATGATCATGCCACAGCTGCCGGGCAGCCCGAGCTATTTGCAACCCGGCACGCCGTCGCTCGCCGTGTTCCTGCGGGATCTCGGCTACAACACCGGCGAGTTTGGCAAGAACCATCTGGGGGATCATACCGACGCCCTGCCAACCGCCCACGGTTTCCAGGAGTTTTGGGGGTACCTCTATCATCTCGACGCGATGCAGGGGGTGAGTTTCCCCGACATCAACGTAACAGCCACCGAGCAGGGCATCGCGCCACCGTGCAAGAACACGCCGATTCCCGGGCTGACCGAAGTGGCCGGCGCCGTTGACCCGGAGACGACCATTTGCCTGACGCCGCCGCGCCCGGTGATACACTGCACCTCGAGCGATGGAACCTCGGCCAACCAGACCTGCAAGGATAAAGGTCCGCTGACACTGGAACGCTCGAAGACCATCGACGAGGAGATCTCGGCCCAAGTCATCGACTTCCTCGATCGCAACGACCCCGAAACGACCGGCAAGCCGTTCTTCGTCTGGTACAACCCGGCCCGCATGCATATCACCACCGTCTTGGATGAGAAGTATCTGGACATGGTCGGTGAGCCCGGCGGCAAGGACTGGGGCGTCAACGAAGCCGGCATGAAGCAAATGGACGATAACATCGGCTATGTGCTGAAAAAGCTGGAGGAGATGGGCGAACTTGACAATACCATCATTGCCTTCACCACCGACAACGGCGCCGAAACGATCACCTTCCCCGATGGCGGCGTGACCCCGTTCAAGGGCGGCAAGCTGACCACCTGGGAAGGCGGCATGCGGGCGCCGATGGTCGTTCGCTGGCCTGGCCAGATCGAGCCCGGCACCGTGCTGAACGACACCTTTGCGTCGCTCGATTGGTTGCCTACGCTCGTTGAAGCGGCGGGTGGCCCCAAGGGCAACGATTTGAAGGCCGAACTGGAGCAAGGTTCGTATCCCAACATCGTCAAGACGACCCTCGATGGGGTCAATCAGATGGAGTATCTGACCGGCAAGTCGGACAAGTCGGCACGGGATTACTTCTTATACTACTCCGGCAAGGATCCATCGGCAGTCCGCTACAAGAACTGGAAGATGTACTTCGCCATGGTGTCGGATTCGCCGGACGGCTTTACGGCCGGCGTTCAACCCTACCACTGGACCCAGGTCGTGAATATCAAGCGCGATCCGTTCGAGACGGCTATCGGGTCTCAGCAAAAGACACTGTTCGGCATGGGCGGTGCGATTGCCTCTCCTTCAACGGCCTACGTCTATGACTGGAACATTCTGCCGCTTGGCCA
>JBAPTW010000124.1:0-3927 GCA_049282355.1 Gammaproteobacteria bacterium
CGCAAGTGGAGTCAGCAGACGTTATTGAGCAATCAGGATGGGCATCCACTGAGCCTGCGCGACGTCGTTGAGCGCCATGGAGGGGCCGTCTGGTGGCAAAGCGAGGCAACGCCGGGACATCATGCCCTGCGGGTGCTCTTGCCTGTGCTTGTCGACAAAAACCCGGAGAACGCGCCGCCCGTACTTCACCCGCACGATGCAGCCGCTAACGCCAACGAAACCTCATCTGATGAGGAAGGCTGGCGTGATTATGATTTTCATCTCTTTCATCGCCCGGAGCAGCACTCCGCTTTGGACGACACGCCCCTCACCGCACTGGCCTACACGGTAATCGACACAGAAACCACCGGTTTGAATCCCACCTTGGGCGACGAGATTATCGCGCTGGGTGCGGTACGCATCATCAATCAGCGCATCTTGAGAAATGAGGTTTTCCAATGTTTGGTGAACCCGCAGCGACCGATTTCGCAGGCAGCTTTAGCCATTCATGGCATTTCCGCCAGTCAGCTGCGGGACAAGCCAGCGTTGGAGGAAGTTCTCTCTCATCTTTACCGTTTCGTTGAAGACAGTGTCATCATTGGTCATAACGTGGCCTTCGACATGCGCTTCTTTGAGCTCAAGGAAGCGCGCACCGGCATCCGGTTCCGCAATCCTGTCCTCGATACGCTGCTGCTGGCGCGAGTCGTCCATCCCCATCAGGCCGAACACAACCTTGAAGCGATCGCCGCACGCCTCGGCGTACTCTTGGCCGGACGCCACACGGCAGTGGGTGATGCTCTGACCACCGCGCAAATTTTTCTTGCCCTCATCCCTCTGTTGGCGGATCGTAACATTCGAACTCTCGGGCAGGCCGTCGACGCTTGCGCCCGCATCCCTTCCGCGCACCTGAGGTACTAACGCCTGCTGCACGAAGTTCGCCAAGCGCTCCCAATAGATGAGCTGAGGGCTGGCAAAGATATAGAGCCGTAACGTGATATGCAGACATCTATCAGGCCTAAGGCGCCTGGCAGCCCGATCAAGGATCGTCGTCACGTCTGGCTATCAATGCACCGCTCTATAGGACACAAATCGTCAGTTGTTATTTACGAGGTTACCAAAACCATCATGTCCTTGTTTGCTGATCTCATTGGTATGTTAGGTACCTGCCTGGTGGTGCTCGCTTTTTTTGCTATTCAGCTAGAAAAAATCAGTCCCAAGGGCCTGATGTATAACCTCATGAATCTGAGCGGCGCAACGTTATTGCTCATAAGCCTGACCATCAACTTCAATTTGGCCAGCTTCGTAATCGAGCTGTTTTGGATAGGCGCATCGCTGGTAGGCTTGATTAAGCTGCGACAACGCCGGCACGCGGCACCGTTTTATCCATCTCAGCCTCGGGTTCCAAAAACCTACTAAAACGCTGCGTCGCTGCTATATCTGTACGGAGATATCGATATCGCCGGTCTTGCGTGACACGTTGATGCCCACATCGAAGCGGTGCCGGCGTAAGACGAGATCGAGAACGGCGTCACCAACTTGTAGGTTATTGATGCGGATGCCATCCAGGTAGTCGGGCAATTGAGGGTATTGGAAACGTACCTGGGGTCTCTCGGGCGAGAAACTGAGCCCTAAGCATGCTTGTAACACATAAAATACCGTGGCGCTTGCCCATGCCTGGGGTGAGCAGGCCACCGGGCACAGCGTTGGGCCCTGCCGGCCCAAGCGATCGAACCCGCAGAAAAGCTCCGGTAAACGATACAATTCCATCATGATGCTGGTGTTGAACAGCCCTGTCAGGATCTGGATGGCCTTGAGCTTAAAGCCATAACGAGTAAGCCCCATCGCGATAAGGGCATTGTCATGCGGCCATATTGACCCGTTATGATAGGACATGGGATTAAAGCGCGCTGATCATTCTTGGCAAGGGTTCGAATGCCCCATCCTGAGAACGAGTCGAGATGAAACAAAGCAGCCACTACTTGCGGTGCGTGTTCCGCCGCCGCGATGCCGCTAAACAGCGTATGCCCTGCGTTGGAGGAACGTACTCCACAGGGGCGTTTCTCGCCATCAAGGGCGAGGGCGTAAGTACCTATGTCCTCACACCAGAAGGCTTCATGGAACCGCCCCTTGAGTTCTTCGGCTTGTCGTTGCCACGCATCCGCCCGCTCGGACTCACCGAAAAATCGTGCTAACCGGGCAGCGACAAGCTTGGCATCATACACGTAGCCCTGCACCTCGCAGAGCGCAATAGGTGCTTGAGCAAGCCGTCCGTCCTGGTGAAAAACGGAGTCGTTTGAGTCTTTCCAACCTTGCTGTACCAATCCATCGGGGCTCGTGCGCGCATACTCCACGAAACCGTCACCATCTCGATCGCCGTATCTATCAATCCATTCCAAGGCCCTCTGGATATTAGGCCAGATGCGCCTTAGAAACGCCAGGTCTCCTGTGCGATCGTAATAGGCGCCCGCCAATACTACGAAAAGCGGCGTCGCATCCACACTCCCATAGTATTGACGGAAAGGCACCTCCCCCAACATCGCCATCTCTCCGAGGCGAGTCTCGTGAAGAATCTTTCCAGGCTCAGCGTCTTGTTCGTGGATTACCTCAGTAGCCTGGGTGGCGGCAAGGAACGCGAGCACCCCTTTATTGGTTTTCCGCTATTGGCTTCCTCGCAACGTCGTGCACTAGGGACTCCCTCGCTCGCCGCTGCAGGCGGCGAAGCACGTACGATTGGAGCTCAAGACACCGACCAAATCGACGACTACGGATCCATCATCACCGTCGATCCCGAGCAGCCGTTCTAAAAATGTCGCGAGTGCCGAGAGACGCGGGCGCACGACGACAAACAACCGGAGTGTACAGGGGGGTACATAAACGATTGGCAGCCGCCGTGCAACACAGTTCAGGCAAGCACAGTAGTCTTTGAAACAGCTTCTGAGAGGATGCGCACCCTTTGTTGATTACCCTCCCGCCTGCTAGTGAATCTTTTTTTCCCGGCGATATAGTCAAAATGATCGATAAACTTCAAGGTGTCCTGGCATTGATATTTTTCCGCCATCTCGGCGAGTCCCTGGCGAATATCTTCGGGATCCACAGATGAAAGTGCGGACATGTAACAACCTTCAACCATTTTGAAATACTGCTCCTTCGGAATCGCATGAGGGTAGTCGAGGGCGCTGCGTTCGACGGCAAAGCCGGCAGCTCTGAGCTGCTCCTCGAGTTCATCTGGATCGGCATGCCACTGTTCACAGCGTTCCAACGCCTTAGAAAATAGCGGATACTGGACCTTGGGCGGGACATGCACCAAAAGCAGGATACCCCCAGCGTTTAAACGCTGATACAGATTCTGAAACAGCTCTTCGCGTTCCGGAATGTGATGAATCGCCTCCTTGATGAGAATTTTATCGTAGCTCTCCGGCCTTTTCGAAAAGGCAAGGGCGGCCGTCGCCAGACGTTTGATAGGCGCATTGCTTGGAATTTTCGCCAGCATTTCTGGATAAGGATCGACACCGAGGATATCGTGCTTAAAAGTCAGCTGTTCCAGTATGGCCAGTGAATACATGCCAGTCCCACAGCCCAGATCGACAAACTTATCGCTCTCGTTAAGTCGGAGCATTCGAATCATTTTGGCAGTGAGTGCTCGAACGAAATCCTCTGAGTAGTAAAGAAAACGATCATAGTCGTCCGCTAGACCTTTGTAGTGTCTGTCCAAAACCTGCTTCATCATTCCACTCCTCCATCGCTTGCGGAAAGCTCAATGTTTCAATACAGCTGAAAGAAATTCCTGGGTTCGTGGCTTCTGGGGTGCGTCAAATAGCGTACCCGGCTTCCCCTCCTCGATAATGCGCCCCTCATCCATGAAAATTACCCGGTCAGCAATCTCCCGAGCGAAGGCCATCTCATGAGTCACGATCACCATGGTCATTTCCGATTCCCGAGCTAGACGCC
>JBAPTW010000125.1:0-1707 GCA_049282355.1 Gammaproteobacteria bacterium
GAAATCGCTGATAATAGTCTTGGGCAAAACTGCCCGAAAACGATATCAATATCACATTATCATGGCAAAATGACAAGTGAATCAATGGGGAGGCGTCTCCTGCTACCGGGCCTCAGGAGAGAGCAGCCATGATCGTTTCGGCCCTGTCAACAGTTTGTCTTTCTAGGAGAATCCGATGAGACTTCCAGCAGCAACCGTATCGATTGCGGCTATCACGATAGCTACTTTCGCAGGATTCATGATGTTTCCTTCCAGCACCGAGGCTCAGCAGGAGCGGACGCTTCAGTTTGCGAACCCAGTCACCTTGACGGTCCCCGGTAGTCCCTACAAAGTATTGCGCGTGGAGGATCCCGAGAACAAGGTACTCTGCTATGTGTTCCCTGGAAACGCTACGCTAAGTTGCGTTAAGAAGTAGACAGCTAATGTATCGGTGATCCGAACTCACCCGCTTCCAACACGACCGCAGACGACACGACAAAAGCTGTTTCTAAGTACCTGCGGCAGGATACAAAGACGCCAAACAACCGGGGCGTTATGTTTCACGGATGTACCGTTAAATCAGAGGCGGGGTCATGCAGCTAGAGACATTCGACGAGGTGCTCAGTTCAATCGAGAAGAATGCCGGCCAGCGCCAGTTTCATGTATTGCTCGGCAATGGCTTTAGCATGGCGTACGACGCTGAGATTTTTTCGTACAACGCGCTCCACAAATTCATTACCAACCTAGATGACGAGGATTTGACGAAGATCCTCAGGGTAATCGAAACCAAGAACTTTGAAGTAATAATGCAGCAGCTCGATAACTTCTCTGCTTTGATCAGTGCGTTCGGTGGAACCGCCGAACTTAAGGAGAGGGTTGATGCGGCAAGCTCAAAACTAAAGGCGAGCCTGCTCGACGCAGTCAGGTCCCTTCATCCAGAGCACGTTTTCACAGTTCCAGAAGAGCAGAGTGCCGCTTGTTACAAATTTCTCAAAATCTTTGTTGATACTGGGGGTAGTCTCTTTTCGACAAACTACGATCTGCTGCTCTATTGGATACTCCTGCGAAATCAGAATGATACGCATATCGATGGTTTCGGCCGCGAACTAGAGAATCCCGATGAGGTGAAAAAAGGGGAGGAGGAACAATGGTCCGATCTTATCTGGGGTAAACACAAGGATGAACAGAATGTCTTCTATGTACATGGTGCCTTGCTCTTCTTCGATACCGGAATCGACATTGTCAAAGAAGTGTACGACGGTGCTCATTACTTGCTAGAAAAAATTAATGCAAGAATGAACGACGGTGAGTATCCCGTCTTTGTGACTGCCGGTAACGGACGTGAGAAGCTGACGCACATAATGCACAACCACTATCTATCCTGGTGCTATGACAGGTTGTGCAGCATTGAAGGCAGCTTGGTCACTTTTGGCTTCAATTTTGGGCCTTATGACGAGCATATTATAGAGGCAATAAATCGAGCCGCCAAAGATGGTAGAAATATTCATCCAAAGCTGTTAAGCATCTATATTGGCGTGTACTCCGATGAGGACCGGGAGCATACCGAACACATCAAAGGCAAGTTCAGATGCAAAGTCCGCATGTTCGATGCCAAGACGGTGGATGTATGGGGCTTGCATGAAACATAATCGGGTCGCCGGGGGAGAGAAACCCCCGGCGAGACGAGCAGGCCGGGATTGCCCGCGCGACGCTCGAAGTGCTGAACGA
>JBAPTW010000126.1:0-1915 GCA_049282355.1 Gammaproteobacteria bacterium
AAAATACGGTTGGATGGACACAAATCCGGCTATCCCAGGCATCGTAAACCGGAAAGTTTGCTGTCCCGGAAAAATCGGGGGTTTGGGCTTACACCCCCCAGGTCCGCTACCAAACGCTCTTGTAATAGTTGCTTCACCCGCCAGAGATTGGCCGCTTGCCGCACAAAGGTACTGCGGTCCCCTAGAGCGGGAAACCACGCCGCCCAGTGCCGCCGGAAGTATTCCCAAATCGCTTCATCCCCCTCCTGACCGAGAAATTCACCCACGATTTCCATGGTGATCACCTCACTGTCACTCAGGCGGGGAGCAAAGCCTCGAGTGCGCAACTTCACCCCGTCCGTCACGTCTGCAAACGCTTTTTCCACCCAACAAAACACCGTGATGATAAACTCGTCTATGGGCATGGCTATCCTCTCCAGGTCAGGATGTTATCTCTTCACTCCCAACCGACGACGATAGCTATGCCCCTTCAAGCCTCATCAGAAAAGTTGCACATCGCGTTATACGCATAATTTAGGTTTCGGGTCTGAGGCCCTCAGCCAGCGCGATTTCAGGCTCTGTTGCAAACTTTGGCCAAGGGAGAATGTTGCCTATTTCTCGAGCGATTTCTCAGGCCAACCCGAACACTTCGGCAATGAGGTGGTTTTGGGAGACAATGTCTCCCCGCTCGACGCCTTACTGTCAATCAGCGGTTCCCGATCTCGCCCGGTGCCGGCGGCTCGGGGACGAAGACGATGGTCACGGAGCGAGGCCGCCGGTTGGTCTTAGCGGCATCGTCCAACACCGGCGCGACGGCTGGCCCGCGCACGATGCTGTAGACGATCGGACGGTAGAGCCGCTCCGCAACTCGGCTCGTGCGGCCGGCGCGCATGCGCCCCTCCATCGGCGGGAAGAGCTTCTCGTCAAGGCCCTGGAGGAAGTGGGCGTCGAGCTCGCGGCGCCAGTCCGCCTCGGTTCCGTCAACGGCGCGCAACAGATCGCCCCACGTTCGCATACCGGTTCCGCCGGCCAGGTCGAATAACGACATCGTGTAGCCCGAGGTGTCGTTGGGCCCTTCCATCACCCGCGCGCTCTCGGGGATCCCGCTTGTGATATCGTCGGATTCGGACAACGCCAGCACCACGCGATGGCAGGGGTAGTACGTCGACGCCGCCCCTGAACGGCGGAACGCCTCGGCGATGGCGCGAGCCGCGCCCTCCACCTGGTCGGGCTCGATCGTGGGCGCTAGCGCCCCTCGGCGCCAGTCGTCGGACAGCTGCCACGTCTGGCGGCAGAACAGATCCAGAAACGCACGCACTTTATCGGTATCGGCGGGCACGCCCTGCAGGTCAGCCAGCGGGCTCGGTGTGGCCTGACCGGGGTTGAACAAGCAGACGACCGAGCCCACCTCGGTCCGCTCGAAGCGGGTGTACAGGCCGGTCTCATAGAGGCACCAGTCCCAGTTCTTCGACGGCGCGGTGAAGAGCAACACGAGGAGGTGGCTGCGGGCGAGGACGCTGCGGATCTCGTGTCTCCAGTCCATGCCCGCCGTGATGTCGATGCCGGACACGAAGCAGTCGATGAGCCCCGGGCTGAGGCCTTCCATGGCCTTCTTCACCTCGACCGCGAGTGCGTGATCGTCGTGCTTGTGGCTGATGAATATAGTGAATACGTCGTCATTGAGGGACACCGTCCCGTCCTCCTTGAACTCAGTCAACGCCCTGGCGGCCCCTCATTGGGCCAATAACGCGCTGCTCGGAGACCCCACAGGGCTCTGTTGCAAACTTTGGCCAAGGGCGAATGTTGCCTATTTCTCGAGCGATTTCTCAGGCCAACCGGAACACTTCGGCAATGAGGTGGTTGGAGACACTGTCTCCCCGCTCGGCGCCTCGAAGTTGTCCCTTGCGGATCATGTGCATGATCTCATAGCCCCGTA
>JBAPTW010000127.1:0-2727 GCA_049282355.1 Gammaproteobacteria bacterium
CGGCCAGCCGTTAGCGCCCATATCCCGGCGCGGTCGGATCTCGTCGCTCTCGGTGTTTTTCCGTGATACCACGACTTGGGGGTGGGCGGAGGTGCCGACACGCCCGCTGCTCACCGCGGCGGACATGGGGTTTTGGGAGCAATGGAACAGAAAACCGGTTTAAGCCGGATAGCTGCGCATCTGAGGCCTCTCAGTCGTCTTGTTCTGCTGGATTGCGCAGCGGCCGTAGTTCGCCCCGACTCACGGATTCTGGGACTGTAAACGAATAACGTCCCAGCAGGTTGATGTGGTCGTAGATCAGGGGCGAGAGCCGTGCCACGTCTTCGTCACGCACGGGATATCCTTCCTTGCGCAGCTGCGCGAGTGCGGCCTCCATGTAGAGGGTATTCCACAGCGCAATGATGTTGACCACCAGTCCGAGCGCCCCCAGTTGGTCCTCCTGGCCTTCCCGGTAGCGCTGGCGCAGTTCGCCGCGCTTGCCATGGAACACCGCGCGGGCCAGGCTGTGGCGCCCTTCGCCCCGGTTCAGTTGCGTGAGGGTTGCGCGGCGTTGGGTTTCGTCGTCCAGGTAGGCCAGGGTGTAGAGCGTTTTTTCGATGCGGCCGAACTCGGCCAGCGCTTGGGCGAGCCGGGTCGGTCGATCACCCATCTGCAAGATGCGCATAATGCCGGTGGCCGGTACTTTCCCGAGCTTCAGCGAGCCCGCCATCCGCAACAGGTCGTCCCAATGTTGGGCGATGAGTGCGGTCCTGACGCGCGACTTGGCGACGGCGTTGAATGCGCCGTAATCGGCCTGTGGGTCTATGCGCCAAAACCGCGTGCCCCCGATATCGGCGAGCCGCGGGCTGAAGCGATAGCCGAGCAGCCGGAATAACCCGAACACCACATCGCTGTAGGCCCCGGTGTCGGTCATGATCTGGGTCGGCTGCAGTTCGGTCTGCTGTTCTAAGACCACGGCCAGAAGAATCAGGCTGTCGCGGAGCGTGCCGGGTACCGTGATGGCATGGAGGCCGGTGAACTGATCGGAAACCAGGTTGTACCAGGTGACCCCGCGGCCGGGGCCGAAATACTTGGGATTGGGTCCCGCGTGGACGGTGCGCACCGGGACCACGAAACGCAGGCCGTCGGCCGAGGCGACTTCGCCACCGCCCCAGGCCTGGGCCAGGGCGCTCCGGTTTTGCGTCGCCACCAGCTTGGTATTGGCCTTGATCAAGGTGTCCTCGCGCACGTAGTTCTGGTCGACCCAGGCCAGGCGGTCCCGTTTCAGGGCCGCAATGTCCTGGTGGACCAAGGGCCCGGGCCCGGTATTGCAGGCTTCGGCCAAGAGGACCGCACACACGCTGATGGCCAAATCTTCGACGCGGGCGGTGCGCTCGGTGAGGTGCGTAAACGCCTCGGTAAAACCCGTTCGGGCAGCGATCTCCAGGAGGATTTCCGGCAGATCGACCCGCGGCAGCCGCGCGGCGACGGCCTCCCGGAGCTGAATGAGCGACGGGGGTTCCTCCAATTTGTCGAGCGGACTGACGATCAAGTCGGTCTGGTCGCCCGTGGTTTTGAACCGTACCGCCGGATTCTCCGGCAGGCGCGCCGTCACACGGCGGTAGGTGCGATCCAGCTCTTCCGACAGAGCCGCCAGGACCGGTCGTGGATCGGGTGTGAGTCCGAGGGTGCGGCAAATGATCGGACGAGCGGCTTCCCATTCGGCGCCGGCCAGCAACCCCGCCCGCGGATCGGCATAGCGCCAGCTAGGCGTAACGAACACGTCGCGCCGGCGCAAGGCGCCGCGGAGTTCGTCCAGCACGCAAAAGGTATAAGCACGCAGATTCACCCGATCCGCCTCGTCGAGGACATGGCGCTTCCAGGGTTTGCAGATCACGTCTCGGGGTGCATCGTTGCCGGGCTTGGCGCGCATCGCGTTCATGCGTAGCCAATCGAACGCGGCGACGACGGGTGCTCCGGCCGGGCTGGCGCCGAACTCGATATGCTTCAAAAGCGTGGGCAGGAACCGTCGGACGCCGCGATAGCGGGCGCTCAATTCCCGGAAATAGACGTCATCCGGCGGGCGGGTCAGCGCGCCGACCTGTTGTAACGCTTGAATCAGTACCTCGCGCGGAATTTTTGCGAACACCCGGGGCCGCAGTTCGTTATCCGGTAACGTCGTATCCAACAGGAATGTGCAGGTCTGGGCCAAGGTCAAGGCCGCCTGGTCCAAGTCTTTGAGGGTGCGCAGTCGCGCCTTCTGGTCCGCTTTCAGCGCGTCTGCGAACAGATCGCGCAGCAACATTTCCAGTATCTCCAGCGCGTCGTCCTGGGCGGTCGCCTCGAGGCTCTGCACGAAGGCGACCAGAGTCGCCAGGCGCCTCATGGAAGGCAACCTCTGAATGGCGCTCACCTTGGCGGTAGCGGCAAAGCGCGCCAACGAAGCGAGCCGACTCGGTGGAATGGGCACGGCGACCGGCCGCACGATCCCGAGGTCGCGGACGGATTGAAGCCGCAGAATGGCCCGGACCAAGGACGGCCCGCTGACGGTAACCGGTCCTGAACGCAGTTGGTCGAGCCTGGAGCTCCGGCTACCCAGCGGCACCGTCAGCAAATTCTCTAACTGCATTTGCTGCTCGGCGGTGATCCCTTGTCCCAGCCTGCGCCACAGGCGTTCTTCGACTCGATTGCGCACTTTGGCCACGAAGCGTTCGAGTACGCTGACCCCGGGCAACAAAACCTTGTACG
>JBAPTW010000128.1:0-5431 GCA_049282355.1 Gammaproteobacteria bacterium
TACGGGGCTATGAGATCATGCACATGATCCGCAAGGGACAACTTCGAGGCGCCGAGCGGGGAGACAGTGTCTCCAACCACCTCATTGCCGAAGTGTTCCGGTTGGCCTGAGAAATCGCTCGAGAAATGGGCAACATTCGCCCTAGGCTAAAGTTTGCAACAGAGCCATAATCAGTCCAAAAAACCGTTCCTGACGTTATCAAGAGCGATCCCACTGACAACCACATTCTCGCCTGTGCCGTAGCCGGCAAAGCGGATCTCATTGTCTCCGGAGACCGCCGACACCTAAAGAATACAAAGGGATCCATATCGTTCGGCCTATAGACTTCCTCCGAACGCTTGAGGGGCTGTAGAACGCCCCATACACCGCGCGTCAGGGCAGGGAATAAAAAACCCATTCCCCAAGACGAGATCGTCCAACTACGGGCAACCTCGTTGGTCACTTTTTAACCAGCCTCTTCATCATCCATGTGCGATTCGCAGATCTTCCAGATATGCTCAAATCTGAATCGTACATACTGAAGCTCCGAACCCGCGTTGCTCAATTGTTGTGACAATTGTGCTCGCCCTCGTTGCGCATCATCATCCGCTTTCCGGCGAAACTCATCCGCAAGTTTCTCGAAAAGCTCCGCCGTAGCGTCATATCGCATCCGTCCGATGGCGCGCGCGAGATCATCGAGAGATCCATTAAATCCCTCGACAAAATCCAGGTGCTTTTTTCTGAGTATCGTCATGGAGGGTATTCCAAACCTTCACTCAGCGATCGCAAACTCCTCCCGATTTTGACCTTGCTCTTCCGCCTCACGAAGCCAGGCGGGGGGCATCCCTCGTCCGCTCCATTCCGCTCCCGTGTCCGGATGCCGATACTTCGGCTTCGCCTTGGTTTTCGGCCCGCCTTTCGGCCGTCCGCGTTTGGGCTGTTTCAACGCGACCAGCTCCTCGGGAGTCAGCCCCACCCGAATAGCAATCTGTTGGATCTCCTCGAACGCTTTCTCGCGTTCGTCCTCTTCGCGCTCGACAACTATCCCATCCAACTCTCTCCGAATCGCGCGTAGCTCATCGAGTGAGTAGTCATCCCATTTGATCGGCTTCGGCATTTTATCTCCTTGCCCCAAATTTCCCAAGTGGAGGATTATATATGTCCCTGAACTCAAGAAAAACCACCTAGGATAAAAAATGGGCGTCGGGCGGGGTAGTAACCGAGCCCCACAAACCATTATCCCATCGCTCAACTACAACCCAGATCTCCCGACCTTGGTCAAAAACTCGAGCGAGAGTTTGTCAAATATGCGGGAGGTGTTTGTCAAATTTGCGCGACATAAAAATCCCTCTTCTCCTTGACACATTAACTAGAATAAATATAATTAAGCTAAGCTTAACCATATTAATCTCAAGGCTTATGCTAGTGGCACGAACAACCAAAACCATCGGCTTCACCGTCCCGCCAAAGATCGCGGATGAATTCGAGAAAACTGCCAAGCGGGAACAACGCACCAAGAGTGAACTCTTTCGCGAGGTGTGGCGGATGTATCAAACCTACCAAGAACGACTCAGAGCGTACGAGGAGGAGCGTTTTGACCGACTTATGGACGAGGCCATTGAAGATGGCCTGCGGGAAAAAGCGAACCCCACACTCACCGCGGCACAACACGACGCTATTGAAGAGCGTCTTGTTCGCGTGGCCGAGGACTACACCAAGAAATCAGGGATTCAATTAAAGGACGTTAACAAGATCATCCATGAGGAAAGGAAAGCCAGGAGGCAAAGACAGCGGACTTAGAGTCGTCCTCGATACCAATGTCTACGTATCGATGTTCCCGTATCCGAAGGGGAACCTTTATCGCGTCATTTGGCATCACGCTCGTAAGAGAACCTACGAAGTTCTCATTTCTCGCGCCATCATCAAGGAACTTGGCCGGATCCTTCGCCAACGTCATGGATGGTTGGATACAGACGTGAAGCTTCGAATGCAGGAGCTCATCCACCACTCAGCCTTCATCGATCCCAAACACGTTCCGACCGTTGTGACCAACGATCCGGATGATGATCATATTCTCGCTTGCGCGGTCGAGGGGAAAGCGCATCTCATCGTCACCGGCGATAAAGATCTTCTCCGACTCAAAAGCTACCAAGGCGTCTCCATCATCCGTCCCGCCGACTTCATTCACACGCTGGAAGCGTACTGATCCCGTTGGCCAATGGTAAAACCCGGTTGCGCAGAGCGGGGAATCGAATACCCCATTGGCCCCTAACCCCCCTTCATTCATCGGCGATGGTGCCTAACCTTTGGATGAACAGGATCGGCAGGGACATCAATCAGCTCATGCTCAATCTCTGCAAAGGTATGGCAGTAGAGAGGGAGCACATCCTTGTCCATATGTTCCCAGAGCACTCTGCAGATCTGTCTTCCGGAGAATAAACCGCGCACCTGTTGTGCTTTTCTTTTTGCGTCCTCTTCAATGACCAACAAGTACTCCCGTTCTGCCTGTCTCAGCGTCTCTACAATGTTTCCAACCCGTGCGTTCCGAACGGTCACGATATCTAGAGCCGGTACACTGGCAAGCTTTGTCATGACCATTTCAACGGTAATGTTCGCATAGGCTATGCCCCTGTCGTGGGCGATTTTGACAGGTTTCTCGCCCCGCATATCGTTGCCAGTAACAAGCCCAATTATTTCCTCGGCTTCATTTGCTACTAAAAGATTACACAGATGGAGCACCTGACCTTCAGGACATCCCGGTAGTTGGCCCGATTTTATCTTCTCCAGCGCTTCATGGAGCGTAATATTAGGCCTTACTGTGGGCGGCGGGATCGCGGTGAAATCGATCATAATGTCCACCGCTGGGCTATGAAGGTGGACCATTTCTGGCAGATCACGCGGATGAGCGTAGGTAATCCTCGGCCCCAGCGGTACAGTAGAGAAAGCAACAAAATCATGGCTCATCTCTTACCCTCTCTATAAGCCTAGAACTAGAGAAGCTGTCATGAGCTGCCATATGCCAGGGCAGTAGGTAGCTAAGTCCCCTCGTCGGTTAAATTAAGCGGCATACTGGGCACATACCTCTGGATCGGGTAGGGATAGGTAACCACTGGTGGCGGTTTCTCCTCCTCTTTTTCAACGCGCGGCTGCTGGGGGATCGGATTCCTGTGTTCAAAAACGTCCACCGTTGCTTTAGGGGCGCAACCGATGGTGGATACTCAAATGATTACGACAGCATACTCCATCCCCCTCGCGCCGCCCTCTACGATGTACGAATAGAGCTCCTTAGAGCAGATCAGCTTCTTCGCTCAGCGTTTTATAGACCGCATTGAAGTCGGCTTTTGCAGTTTCCACAAAAACTCCGATATTCCCCATCACACACACGGTATAGTCTCCGGCGGAGACAGCCCAGCCTTTGAAAGGTCGCCAGTTCATCCCTGTGTACCGTGTGAATCCCTCGGCCTGCATCTTGCCCATGAGCGTGTTGGCGGCACACATCATCGCGGTCATCTCGGCGTGCTCCTGGGCGAGTTCTCCCATGTAAGTGATAAGTGTTCCATCCGTGGCAAACTCACCCGCAGCAGTCGCACCACTTAGCGCCATCAGTTTGTCGAGATCGGCCATCGGACACCTCCTTCGGCAGTACGCTCCCGTTTACCCTAGGTCGTTAAGGTTCCTGGCTTTTTTATCATAACTTCCTAAATAATATGTAGTTCATGGATTGCTTTGTGTCATCCCTATGGGTGCGGGAAGCGTCCCTGATCGCTGCCAAGGGGCAGGGGGCACACCCCACGACAAAAACTCACCGCCGTCAACCCAACCCTTTACAAGGCCTTGAATCCGTGCCGCTTCCCCCTTGACCAGCACGCCCAACCGTGGCGGTCACTTATCCCCAGAATTAACGTCCGATAACTCATTTTATCAGACGTTATTATGTGTAAGGGCCCGCAATCATAATCCGTCCGGCCCGCAAACAAGCCCCTTTGTGGGACCACATTAACTGCAACTATCGGGGGCCACTGGCCCACATTAATTGCAACTGGGCCCACATTATTTACAACCAGCCCGCAAACAACGGCGGCGGCCCACATTAGCTGCAAATAGTATTTGTATTTGCCGGCATAAGGACCCTTCGGCAACAGTTCGCAAACGACCATATCGGACGTCCAGCCTCTCGTCCCGAGCGGCAGGTTCGTCCCAGACGCAGCTACTCGGCAAGGTGTCAGGGACCACCAGGAGTTGGCTGACTCCAATGAGTGATTGGCTCATCGCCCGCAGCAAACCTTGTACTTTTTCCCGCTACCGCAGGGGCAGCGTTCATTGCGCCCAGTACCGGCATATTTCTTGACAGGACGCCGTGGCGCTGGCGATGCAACCGCGTGGCCGGGAACAGAATGGGAGGGATCCGTAGCCTCTCTACGCTGCATCGCGGGAAACATCTCCTGGTGGCGGCGAATCATCGGCGCGACGACGATGCGCTTAAATTCCTGAAACTCGTCGTCATCCATCTTCAGGGTCGGCTGCATGTTGGCCAGAAACTCATCTCGCTTCTCCGCCGGGGTTACCGCCAGGTTCCAGCACAACTGGCTTAGTGTGAGTGCCCTCTGCAGCTGTTCCGGCGAGCCATCCGTCGCGTCGATCAGAGGTTGTGCGTAGCGAACCATGGCGTCTGCAATCGCTCCCATAGGAAGTTTTCTCCGTGCGTGGCATCGGACGTGAGCATCGAGCCCAGAACCCAGTGAGGTCAAACTTGGCAACAAGCGTATGGAAATTCCAGCTTGGCCACTGGCATTTGCAAGTGTTCTACGGACTCTAGACCAGGGCAAATAATCTCTATCCCGCTAGCGATGCTCCTCCAATTGGAAGACGCATTCTCGGACATCTGTCCAGAAAAAAAGCTCCTTTGTGCAGTTCTTACTTGCCCGGACGATGTCGTATAAACTGGACGATATCCGTTCGATAAAATAGGATACTGCCGTTTCTTCGGAAAACGCCTCGTGACCACCTTCGCCTATTTGCGCGTATCGACTGACCGGCAGGACCTGGACAACCAGCGCCACGGTATCCTCGAATATGCCAACAGCCATCGGCTCGGTCCCCTTGCGTTCGTAGAGGACGCCGCCTCCGGGCGCGTCGGTTGGCGCGACCGTGCGGTCGGTGCGCTGCTGCTTCAGACCGCGTCCGAGGGCGACGTGGTGTTGTTCGCCGAGGTCAGCCGCATGGGCCGCTCGACCCGACAGGTCTTGGAGATGCTCGAGACCTGCATGACGCGTGGCTTGACCGTGCACATCGCCAAGCAGGGCATGGTCCTCGACGGATCCATGCAGAGCCGTATCACCGCCACGGTACTGGGTCTGGCCGCTGAGATCGAGCGCGAGTTCATCTCCCAGCGCACCAGCGAGGCACTGGCCAGGAGAAAGGCCGCCGGCCAGCCGCTCGGTCGGCCCAAGGG
>JBAPTW010000129.1:0-5313 GCA_049282355.1 Gammaproteobacteria bacterium
TTTTTTCTGGTCTTCGAAACAAAAAACGTTGACAGTGTATCAACGCAATGCCGTCTCGGGTATCTGCGACACTTTACTTTCCCCGTACGTTGTGTGCCGCCCACGGTACCTACAAATTGGCCACCACAGCCATAATGACAACCATCTACGATCACCGTCAGCAAGGGCGATAACGTGACTCTGATTCCTCAACTTTTCCATGTGACTGCTGCAGATTACCGATATGGTAGGCATCACTATGTGCTGCTGAGCCTGATTTGTATTTTAGGGGTTTGGCTTCGATTTTGGGGGCTAGGAAATGTTGGGCTACATGGCGATGAAAAGACGATGGTCTTTCCAGTCCTTCAGATCCTTGAATCGGGCCTGCCTTACTTGCCGAGTGGGATGCTTTATCCAAGGGGACTCGGGCAGCTCTACCCGATGGCCCTTTCAGTTTGGCTTTTTGGTCCTTCGGAATGGGCATTGCGGGTCCCTTCTGCCGTGGTTGGGGTCGCCGCAATACTGATTGCGTTTTTTCTGGGCAAGCGGTTTCTACCTCCAGAATGGAATTTAGCTTTAGTATTGATTGTCACAATCCTACCGGAAATGATCACCCAATCACAAACCGCGCGAATGTATATTTTTTTGGCGACGTCGGTGATGTTGTATGTGGTGTTAGTGTTTCGTTGGGAGCAGACGCAGACATGGGTCAGCGTAGTTGAGGCGACTGGTGGCCTGCTTCTTTCCCTTTTATTTCATCAACTTGCAATTTTTTCAGCCTTACTATTGTTCTTTCCGGGATTGTTACATCGATCTAAACGACTGTTGTTCCAAGGAGCAATGGCATTTGGCGTCGTGGTTGCCGCGTTTCTTATGTACCGGAATTGGATAGATTTGCAATACGGAGACAGGTGGAGGTTGGCCTCCGGATCGCATGAAAAAGCTTCTGCTTCAGGGTTGCAATTGCTGCTGGAGCAACAGTTGTGGGTGCTGATTGGCTTTGCCTTTGTGGCCGCTATTGCTCTAGTCATTTTAATTTATCTCAACCGAGATAAGTCAAGAGATATTCTCTGGGCGTGGGCTCTCTTTGCTGGTGCGACCATTGGGTGCGTTTTTCTTTATTATCATATCGGAGTCATATTTTTTGCTGCAGGATCAATCATCTATATTAGATCGAAAGGATCGTGGAAGCCTTTTATAGCTTTTTCAATGTGCCTTATTGCAATTTTCGCTTTACAGGCCCTGATGTTATGGCAATACCCGGAACTTTTCCCGAATGTTAAGAAAATTCTGCGGGCAATGACTGGTCAGCCTTCAATCTGGCCATACCTCAGATTCGCTGTTTTCTTTCCGCTTGGGGCGGTGGTTTACTTACTAATTTTATTTTATGCTGCCACACGGCTTGCCAAAGCTTATACAATACCAGACCACTTTTTGTTTTTTGTGCTTGGTGTTTGGATGCCTCTTTTTTTGATGGGCGCCTTCAGTTGGGATATTGAGCTTCGTTACATGTTTTCTCAAGCAGCATTATTTCTTACTGCCCTGATTGCTGGACTGTATTATATGTGGACGAGTATTAGAAAATCTGATGCGATGGAGCGCAAATACAAATTTGCTGCAATTGTTGCCTTACCCTTGCTTATTACAATTAATCCCCGGGAGCTGCAACATGCAGTGAATCGCGGCTACGAAATGTGGCCGGACCATAAGGGCGCTGCGACATTTATGAAAGAAGTACGTTTGGCTAGAGGAGATGTTGTGCTGGCGGAGGATGTGCTGCAGCAGAGCTACTATTTTGGCCATGTTGATTTTTGGCTACGTGCAGTGACGGATGCCTCCGGGCGAGTCAGGGAACGCGATGGCACTCTATATAATATTTATACCAATGTGCCTTTGATCGGTACTGGAGAGGAGTTATCAAATCTCCTCCTCGACCAAGAGCGCAGGGCGGTATATATCATTGGGAGTGGCGAAACATACGATAGAAGAAGTCATTTCCTAGGAGACGGTATTCTGGAGGTTATCGAGAAGAACTTTCCGCAAGTAGTCTACAGGGGGCAGGACCGTAAGACAGTAATATGGTATTTTCCACCGCCTGGTGAGCGACCCTCTGTAGGAGGCCTTTCTATGAAAAGACCCGCTACTCAGCGGGATTGATGTGATGCGTTATATCATCAACAAATAGGTGCTGAGCAGAGGAAAGGCCTTTCAAAACTTGTTCGCAAGCCGCTAGAGTCACAACACGAACAAGTACATAAACAATGCGTGCGCCGCCACCATAGCTAGCCGGTGCTGGCCGCAAAGAGTGCAAACTACGGTAATAGGCTATTGAGAAGATGTTTTAAAAACTACTGCGCTTGCCTGAGCTGCGTTGCGCGGCGGCTGAGAGTATTTTCAGTTGGAGACGTTGTAACGGGTCTGGGCCCAGAGTTTAATTTCTTCCTCCCGGATGCATGGAAGAGCAAGCAAGTTAGTTCCTTAATCTAAATGTGAAACGCTCGCGACTATGATTAGACGAATCCTCGCCATTGGGTTCTTCTTGGTTTTGATTGTTCCGGACATGCTAGGGTGGGAGGTAAGTCTTGCTCCCGGATTAAGCATTAAAAACGTCTTCTTGTATCTGCTGTTTATTGGCCTTGGTCTTCAAATGGCCGTAGAAGGACGTTTTCGGGAAATAGAACTCCCAACAGTCCATTTAATTTTTCTGTTATTGATTTTCGATGCCATTTTTATGTGGCTATTTGCGAGCATGGTCGCAAATTACCGTAACTACGACGCAGCGGATGGATTGATAGCGCTTAAAGGTCTTCTTATTGATCACTATCTTGTTTTTTTAGTGTATTTTTATTTGCTGCGTACCGGCGATGATGCCATGTGGGTGATGGAGCGAATTCTTTGGATAACGGTAGCCATTAATACACTTATCGTGATCGACAGTTATGATATACCAGATCTCGGTATAGTAGGCCAAGATGAACTGGGCCGCGTTCAAGGTGCGCTAGATGATCATCGTGCAGGTGCTAATGAATATGCAAGATTTCTAATTCTTTTTCTCCCGGCTCTTCTCTTTGGTATTGTGACAGCCGCGGGGAGGAAACGGTATATTTACATGGCTGGAGTTTTGATGAGCGCGGCCGCGCTAATCTTGACAACTTCGCGAGGGGCTTTTATCGGCCTTTTTGCTGGGTTTTTAGTGGCAGCTTTTTATTTACGCCGACTTGTGCCACTGAAAACGATAGCGAAACCAGCTGCGGCGATTGTTGTCGGAACAATCCTTATGGGTATTGTGGCTAGCTCCGAGTTTTCGCAGCTTTTTTATGCACGATTTGTGGAAAATGCTTCGATAAGTGATGTCGAAAGTGCAACCTCCGGTCGCAATGTTATTTGGGGCAATGCGCTAGTTCAACAGGCTCAAGCTCCGTATACATTTCTTATTGGGTACGGATGGCGAGCATACACCAGCATGGATTTTCGCTATGGAACTCACAATCATTACCTTTCGTATTTGTTCAACTTAGGGGCTGTCGGCCTAGGGCTATTCTTGGCCTTGTCGGCACAAATAATTCGGCTTGCGAAACAAGGGGCGGAGCTCACAGATGGAGCTGTGAAATTTCAGCTCTTGGCTTTCATCATTGGATCGTTTTGTCTTTTAATTGCAGTATTCTTTTCCGAAATATTCAGGGTTTGGCTTTTTTTCTGGGCATATGCCGGCATAGCAATGCGGATGTGCGTTGGCGCGATGGAGGTAGTGACGCCAACCTATATCGATAGGCGAATGCAGAAACAAGGACCACAATCGGCATCGTCTTCCCGTGGTGAGAATTTGCTGCACTAATAATTTTGTGTGGTGATGAATAGCTGTTGGAAAAATGAGGAGCTTATTAGGCCTGCTTTGCTAATATAGCAACGAAATTATGATATTATAGCGGTTCCTACACGGGTCGGTAACACCCGATCATTTTGAGCCATTATTCGTAGGGTCTACTCGTGTAGGCTGTTATCCATGCAACCGGGAACCACTATAACCTCGCCAATGAGCATGTGCACTCGGCCGCTTCACCTTATGTCTCATATAACAGACACAGTTCAAGCGAATGACAAAAATACTTTTAATTAACCCGAAATCGATGTACTTGAACGATTTTTTGACATGGATAAAAAAATCAACAAAAGACACTACTATTGAGGTTACGGTCTATCATTGTTCGCTTTTGAGTAACGCCATCAATAGCAAAATAAAACTAATTATTTGCCTGATTAGAAATTTCTTTGCTTTCGCATCACAAGCAATGGTGTTCAAGAAAACACAAGAACTCTATGACTCTATCTTATTAAACGGCATCGTGGTGGCTATTCCATATTTATTGCTAGCCAAGTTGCTTTTTTCTGTATTTCAGCATCGTAAAGTAATTATTATTCATTTTTATTTGCATAACTTAGCAGAAAAGCCAAGCGTAAAAAAAATATTAACCTATATTCTGGACAGAAAACAATATTATTTGATAGTTCAGAGTGATTATGAAAAGATTTTTTATGAAACGTTATTGAGCCAAGCACATGTGGAGTTTATTCCATATTGTCAAAACGAAATTGATTTTAACGACATAATTCAATCAGATCGGCCGTATGTTTTTTCGGGCGGCTATACAAACCGTGATTATATTTCCCTGGTCAAAGCCGCGACAGAGAATAAGTTTCCTTTGGTCATAATTAAGTCTCGATTGAATCAGATTCCGGTTTGTGTGGAAAGTGGTATAAAAATCCTTGAAGATGTTGATCGTGACACCTACTACTCTTATGTTAAACATGCGCGCATTGTGGTCGTGCCACTGAAGGACAAGACAGGTTCGTCTGGTCAGATGCTGGCTTTGGCCGCCATGTCTATGAAAAAACCAGTAGTGTATCCGAGGGATAGTACCGTCTCGCACTATTTTGTTGATGGTGTTTCCGGTATTGAATATGAGATGGCGAATGTCGAGGACCTTGCCGTCAAACTCAAATTATTATTGGGAGATGAACAATTATGTGTGCGTCTAGGCCTAGCGGGGTATGATCGCTATCGTGAAAACTACTCTAGCAAGTCCTATTATGAGCAGCTTTTCAACTATCTGCGCACGGATGGTTATGTCTCGCGCTAATGAGGCCCTTCGTGCCAATATGGAGTGAGACAGTCGGGATGCTGAAATATGTATAACATTCCGGGCGTTGGCCACTAGCCTCGCCATATGGAGGACGTATTCCCCGAGAACCAACAGGACAAGGGGGACGACGTCTGCTCCTTCCATGGATGCCACTAACAAGGACGGAAGCGCATGGATGTCGTCAATCGTCGGA
>JBAPTW010000130.1:0-6703 GCA_049282355.1 Gammaproteobacteria bacterium
CTGATGAAGTCAGAGCCACATGATTTTAGCATCGAGGATTTGCAGGCAAGGCCGCAACAGCGGGAACCTTGGGATGGGGTGCGCAACTATCAGGCGCGAAACATGATGCGCGATGAGATGAAAAGCGCCGACTTAGCCTTCTTCTATCATTCGAACGGCGTTACTCCCGGCATCGTGGGAATCGTTAAGATCGTGCGGGAGGGGTATCCTGATTCCACGGCCTTCGAGCCGCGCTCCAAGCATTACGATCCGAAGAGCGATCCCGCAAACCCCCGATGGTATCAGGTCGATGTCGAGTTCTTCCGCGAGCTACGGCGCCCGATCCCGCTTCTCGAGCTCAAAAGGTACCCGCAGCTGGCAGCGATGCCCTTACTGCGACGTGGAAATCGGCTCTCGATCATGCCTGTTTCTGAGGCCGAGTGGCATTTTATCCTGGCACTCGAAGACCGCTAGCCCACCTCGCACCGGCACCACCTGCGAGACACTGACGCCTTCACGGCAATTTCAGGAAATGCTGATAGGCGACATTGTCGGTCTCACTGCGGTGCTCATAGCCAATGTCATCCAAAAATGCCTCTAAACTGCGGCGTTCAGGCACTGGCACCTGGATGCCTATCAACACCCGGCCGTAATCCGCGCCGTGATTGCGGTAGTGAAACAGACTGATGTTCCAGCGGCTGCCCAGGCGTGTTAAGAAGCGCAGTAAGGCTCCCGGGCGCTCCGGAAACTCGAAGTGATACACCACCTCATCTTGGATTTCCCGCGCACGACCACCCACCATGTGGCGAATATGCAGCTTCGCCATTTCGTTATCCGTCATATCCACGACCGCGTATCCGTGCTCGCGAAGGTGGACGATCAGGGTATTTCTTTCCGTCGCACCATCCCTGAGTTCGACGCCAACAAAAAGTCGCGCCTCCCGACTGCCCGTAAAGCGATAGTTGAATTCCGTGATAGACCGAGAGCCCAAAGCATGACAAAACTCACGCAAGCTTCCCCGCCGCTCGGGTATGGTCACCGCTAGCAGTGCTTCGCGTTGCTCGCCGATCTCGGCCCGCTCTGCAATATGACGCAGGCGGTCAAAGTTAACGTTGGCGCCGCTGTCGATGGCAACGAAAGTCCTATTGCGTAGTTGCCCCTCCGATCGGTGGACATAACGCTTCAGACCGGCAACGGCCAATGCACCCGCGGGTTCCGCAATGGAGCGCGTGTCATCGAAAATGTCTTTGATCGCAGCGCAGATCTCGTCGGTAGTCACCAGCACGACTTCGTCGACGCATTCTCGAGCGACACGGAAAGGCTCCTTGCCGACCTGGCGAACGGCCGCACCGTCGGCAAAAATTCCCACCTGGTCCAGCACCACGCGCTCACCCGCTTGCAAGGCACGGTGTAATGAGGGAGCCTCATCGGGCTCCACACCGATGATCTTGATGGCTGGCCATAGCGCCTTGACATAGGCCGCCACGCCGGCGATAAGGCCGCCCCCGCCCACGGGGACAAAGATCGCGTCCAGCGCCTGCGTGTGCTGGCGTAGGATCTCCATGGCAATGGTCCCCTGCCCCGCAATCACCTCGACGTCGTCATAGGGGTGGATAAAAACCAAATTGCGCACCCGCGCGAGTAAATCAGCATGTTCGCAAGCTTCATCATAAGCGCTGCCGTGAAGAACGATCGTTGACCCGTTGGCGCGCACAGCGTCGATCTTGATCCGAGGCGTGGTCTTCGGCATGACGATCAGCGCCTCGATACCGCGACGCCTGGCGGCCAACGCCACGCCTTGGGCATGGTTTCCGGCTGAGGCCGCAATGACGCCCCGGGCGCAAGCCTCAGGACCCAAGCCAGCGATCTTGTTGTACGCCCCGCGTAGCTTGAAGGAAAAAACGGGCTGTAGGTCTTCCCGCTTCAACAGCACACGGTTGCCGAGGCGATTGGACAGCCTGGGCGCAAAGTCAAGTGGTGTCTCTTGGGCCACATCGTACACACGGGCCTTCAGTATGCGCTCTAGGTAATCTCTCATGATCGATCATTAAACCCGAATTGCCGACGGCTAGGGGAAAGCGGCTAGCGCAACCGAGGCACGCTAAGCCGATAAAGATTTACGTCCTGGGGGGAAGCAAACGGCTGGCCACTCGTCATCCGTTATGATAGCGTGGAGAAAGTTTTTGACTAGCCAGACGTTGCCACGGAGGAGAATTTTATGTCGCAGGAGGATAAGAAAAAGCGCGTCGCGCAGGCAGCGATCGAATACGTCCAGACCGGGACGGTGATCGGCGTCGGTACCGGTAGCACTGCCAATTATTTCATCGACGCGCTCGCCCAAATCAAACACCGCATCGACGGTGCCGTCGCAAGCTCAGAAGCCACGGCACAGCGCCTCAAATCCCATGGGATCCCGGTGCTGGATCTTAACGGTGTCGACAGCGTATCAATCTATTTCGATGGAGCCGATGAGGCCAACCGACATCGACAGCTCATCAAAGGCGGCGGCGGGGCGCTCACCCGTGAAAAGATCGTGGCGGCGGTGGCCAAAGAGTTTATCTGCATCGTCGATGAGTCCAAGGTCGTGGATATTCTCGGGCGCTTTCCATTACCCATCGAGGTCGTGCCCATGGCCCGAAGCTACGTGGCTCGTGAGCTGCGAGCGATCGGCGGTAATCCCTATTGGCGAGAAGGTTTCACCACGGATAATGGCAACATGATATTAGACATCCATAACCTCGACATCATGGAGCCGATAAAAATGGAGTCTGAAATCAACCAGATCGCCGGTGTCATCACCAACGGGCTTTTCGCGCGCCGGCCTGCGGACATTCTACTTATCGGAACCGACGAGGGTGTGAAAACGCTTCAATAGTGTCCCTTTGCGGAAGGGGGTTGGTACACAGCACCCAAAAGCGTCCTCGGACGGGAATGCTCGTGTCACTTCTGCCGAGGAGCTTAGGATTGCAGTAAGCCCAAGTGAAGGAATAAAAAAGTACCGAGACTATGGCCTTTGGCCATATCGAAGCAGTGCGTAGCGCATTGCGCTCACCGAGGTCAAAAGTCGTAGTGAGCGCAATGCGAGGCAATATCTGAGTTAGTGAGACTAACCGAGAAAGTACCAAGCGCTGGAGCCGGCCATCAGCACCACGCCGACAACCATAACTGCGATAAGCTTTTTCTCCACCGCATCAAACCCCGCGCGAGCCGCGTCACCGGCCACTTTGCGCATAACATTCACCTCCACTGATGTCCAAAGCCGTTCTATGGCAAATTGATCTGCAGCCATCGGCCAGCGGAGGTGAAACTTAAGCATGTGGAACCTGCCGCGCGTTCCTTCGAGTCGGCGACCGTTGTGCAACGCAGCTCAGGCAAGAACAGTAGTTTTAAAACAGCTTCTTAAGAATTGCCCTCAAAGCGCTCCTTTAATACCGACTTTTGTACCTTGCCGTAGGGCGAGTAGGGCAGCACATCGGTGAACACAATACGTTTTGGAACCTTGTATCGAGCAAGCTGCGCGCGGCAGAATTCCAGCAACTGCGGCGCGCTCGCCTGCTGGTCACGGCGCAAAACGACCACCATGACTCCGATCTCACCGTACTTCTCGTTGGGCTCACCAATGAGGGCCGCCTCGGCGACCGCGGGATGCTCTAGAAACGCCGCCTCCACTTCCGCCGCGTAGATGTTCTCACCGCCGCTGATGATCATGTCCTTGAAACGCCCGACAATATAGAAAAAGCCGTCGCCATCGGCGCGTGCCATATCGCCAGTGAAAAACCAGCCGTCACGCAAGGCCTTGGCAGACGCCTCCAGATTACCCCAATAGCCCGAGCAGACGTGCGGCCCGGCAATGGTCAGCTCCCCCACCTCCCCGGGGGGCACAAGGCGTCCGTCGCCAGACACGATCCGCATCGCGCTGTGAAAGATGGGTTTACCCACCGACCCGGACTTAGGGACTGCGTCCTCGTCGGTCATCGAAAAACAGTTCGGGCCAACCTCCGTCAGCCCGTATCCTTGACGAAAGACGATCTGTTTTGCATCCCGCCACGCCTGCATCAGCGGTGTCGGACACGCTGCACCGCCGCTGACAAACCAGCGCACATGGCGAAAATCGGTCCTGGCGAAAGCGTCGGCACTAAGCCACATCTGAAACAGCGTCGGCACACCCAAGATCACGCTACAACGCTCCCTCTCAATAGCCGCCAAAGACTCCTCGGCATCAAAGTTGCGGGCCAGCACGATACGCCCACCGAGATACAGCAGCGGCGTTAAAAAGGCGAACAGGCCACCGGCATGAAACAATGGCGTGAAAACCGGCGACACGTCGGTTTCCCTGAGCCCCCAGCTGGCCACCGTATTGATGCAGTTCCAAAGCACCTGACGGTGCGGAATCACAGCGCCCTTCGGGGGACCCGTGGTGCCCGACGTGTAAAGAATGCAGTATGGATCCTCGGCATCGAGCGCCGGGCGCGCCGGCTCGGTATCGGCGGCTTGCTCAAGTGCTGCCTCATAGGCAACCGCACCCTCGAGCTTTGCACCTTCTAAAACGATCACGTGCTCAATAGACGCTTGGTCACGCAGCTCGTGCGCTATCGGGACGAATTCTGGGCCAACGAGCAGCACCTTGGGGGTACAGTCTGCGACAATATAGGCAAGCTCACGGCTGACGAGGCGCCAGTTGAGGGGAGCCAATATAGCGCCGATCTTGGCAACGCCATAGAGCAGGTCGAGGTAGACCACGCTGTTGTGCGCCAGCACCGACACTCGGTCGCCCTTGTCTATGCCAAACTGGGTGCGCAGAAGATTGGCAAGTCGGTTGGCCCGACGATTGATCTCGGCATAGCGATAGCGGTTACCCGTGGCAAGCTCCACCAACGCCTCCCGGTCCGGTGTGAGCTCAGCCCGTCGGCTCAAAAGATCTCCAGCGTGCATGGCCTTTTTCCCCCATACCTTCTACGACTGATGGTGAATCTCAGCCGTTTGTTAGCTTCAGTGGCCGACTCTACGAGATGCACCGCTTCGCTGTAAAGCAGCCTAAACCCAGCATGGCGAGCACTGCCATTCCAGCTGCGAATGCGTACCGGCACCGCGGCGAGTCACCTCAGTCGAGCCATAGTCGAGCAGTGCCATAACATGTTATCCTCTTGCTGCACGCCGGACACCGTCCCGTAACCCCGCTTCATTACTTTGACATGAAGGCGGCGCACATCCTCGATCGCATACAAGAAAACCGATCTACCGATGGACAGTCAACACCTTCGGCGTCTATTCGAAGCGTACAGAACCATTGCCGTCGTGGGCCTTTCCAACAAGAAGCACCGCGAAAGTTACACCACCGCCAAGTATCTGCAGGCGCAAGGCTACCGCATCATTCCCGTTACCCCGCGTTTCGAGGAGATACTGGGGGAGCGCTGCTATCCCAATTTGCGGGCCATCCCAGAGCAGATCGACATCGTCAATTGCTTTGTGGGCGCCGACCGGATACCCCCCATCGCCGAGGAGGCCATCGCCATTGGTGCCCGTATACTGTGGCTACAGCTCGGTATCGTCAATGAAGAGGCCGCTCGTCGGGCAGTCGCTGCCGGACTCGAGGTGGTAATGGACCGCTGCATCATGCTGGAACACAAGCGGCTTCTGGCTCAATAGCGGCTTTAGCGAAAACGGGCCATGGTCATCGTTTCGTCAGCATCACCATCAAAGGGTAAAACCGCGTTCGGAATCTGTAGGCAGTCAATCGCCTTGCCACAAGGGTGTGTCCAGCAAGGATGCTGGACTCAAGTCTATAAGGGTAAGACCGAGCCAGCAGAAGTGCCAGTGGCACTTCTGCCGGTCGCACGGGCTCGCCGTGGATGGCGAGCCCCGGTCCTGCAAGCGACGCAGGATTGCAGAGCGATGCAGGTATTCACGACGTCCCTTGTGGCAAGGCGATTGATTGCCACCTCGGCCCAAACGGTGACCATGGCTCGAACAGAGCTATTTAATTATTAGTCGTCACTTACTAAAAAAATGCTGGCGCTTTGGAAACCGTCGTGTTAGTGTTGTGCCATGCAAAGCGGATTGAGACGGTATGAGTTCAGTGAGCGGTTGGCCGACATCCTCGGAGAGTCGCGCCGTGATCTGCGGTTTCGGGTGACGCTGATGGTCACGGGCGGACTGGTCTCTCCCGGTCCGCGGGGCCGCGGCTCACCTCCCGCCACGCCGCAGTATGCCGCCAACCTGCTGCTCGGAGCCATGGCGGCGCCGCAGCAGGCACACACGGTGGAGGCAATCCGTTGCTATCGCGAGTTGCAGCCGAGCGCCACTAGCAGCGACGTCACCGCACCCCGAGTCGTCGTCGGCCCACCGCAACGGCGGGTGAAAGTCGTCGAGCCACCGGTGCTGGCACTGCTCTTCGGACAGCTCCCGTTCGGTGACGTTCTGAGTCGTCTCCTGGACTTGGCTCAGGCCCCGGAAACGCGCCATACGCTGGCGGATGAGCTTTTCGGGATATGGATCAGCCGTGGATTTCCGGTGGCCGGCGTGCAGATCGGGGCATGGTCGAAGGACCGGCGCACCGTCGTCACGCGGCGTTACGAGTTACCCAAGGGGGCGCGGCCACCTGCGTGGCTCGACCCCGGCCGAGGCGGTGCGGCCGATCCCGGCCTGCTGCACACTGTGTTTTTGCCGGTCAGCAAGCTGATCGAGATCGGTACGCTGACCACTTTCCCGGATAAAAGGAGCTCCC
>JBAPTW010000131.1:0-2920 GCA_049282355.1 Gammaproteobacteria bacterium
AGGGAGTGGGCGAGTAACCCATATGCTGATGTACTCTATGGTACACCCCAGTTGCTTTCCACCGTACGTCTCTCTGGGTCGGCGCTCCCGCCCCTTCGTAAGACACTTCTCAGTCGGCCTCGCAGCGCTGGAGCAGCCCCTTGAACATCGGCAGGTAGCCCTGATCCGATCGTAGACAGCCTTGGCGAGCGCCTCATCATACGTGTGCGACGCCAAGTTACGGTCCGCCAGGATGGCTATCCACATAAGCGCTAACTTGTTTAGTTGACGACTTGTGTCGCTTCTTAATATGTTTGGCGAGGGCTCCGCAACCATTGGATGAAGGTCCTATGGACGAAGACTGGCAGACGTTGTGTTCCTTTCTCCCTGAGCACTGGCAAGAGATTGCTTTGGATACGGGAGCCCTTAAGGGGCTGCGTAAGAATAAATCTCCGGAAGAGTTGCTTCGCACCTTGCTGATCCATTTGGGCTGTGGGTATTCGTTGAGGGAGACCGCTTTGCGGGCAAGGAAGGCCGAGTTGGCTGATCTCGGATGTAGCGCTCCTGAAGCGCCTGCGCAAGTCGAGGGACTGGCTTCGTTTAATGTGCGTTGCTCTGTTCCAGAGCCGTGGCGTTGCGCTCTCTTGCGAAGGCAGTTTTCAAGTGCGAGCCTTTGATGCCACAACAGTCAAGGAGCCTGGAAAAACGGGAAGCCTTTGGCGCATTCATTACAGCGTCTGCTTGCCCTCGCTCACCTGCGATTTTTTTAGGCTGGCCGAAACCGAAGGAAAAGGAACAGGTGAGTCTTTCAAACAGTTTCCGATTCGAGCTGGCGATCATGTTCTGGGCGATCGCGGCTATTCGACCGCGGCAGGCGTCGAGCATGTGACTCGAGGTGGAGGTTATGTGATCGTTCGGGTTAATACGTCGTCCTTGCCCCCTTACCAACCCGGAGGCGGCGCTTTCGATTTGCGGAGCGAGGTGACGGCCTTGGAGCGAACGGGCGCCATCAAAGCCTGGGAGGTTGAGGTGGGTAGCCAATGCGCCGCGATTGAAGGCCGACTCTGCGCGATTCGGAAATCCCAAGAAGCCATCAAACTTTCCCAGGAAGCTATCCGGAAAAAGGCATCCCGCAAAGGTCGGGACGTCAAGCCAGAAACGTTCGAGTACGCAAAGTACGTCATCTTGTTTACGACCTTCCCGAAAGGGATTTTTCCGGCCAACCAGGTGCTGCAGTGGTACCGAACCCGGTGGCAAGTGGAACTGGTTTTCAAGCGATTCAAATCACTTGCGCAGATGGGGCACGTGCCCAAATACGATGATGACAGCTCCAAAGCCTGGTTGTATGGCAAACTGTTGGTGGCACTCTTGATAGAGAAAATGGTCGCTCATGCCGTCTCCGTTTCCCCCTGGGGATACCGTCTGGAGGAACGAGCGTCCACAGAGTGCCTGGCGTGAATTTGCATTTATGCTGCACCAACTTCGCCGGGCGATCGAACCAGAACTGACTCTCCATCAGGTTCTGTAAGACTGGGGAACTATTTCCGAATCTCTGGCCGAGAGGCCGAGACGAAGAAGGCTCCAACTCAACCAACATCAATTTGAGCGCTAAAATAAGTTAGCGCTTATGGGGTCGACCACCCCCACTCACATGGCCGTGGCGTAATGCTCCAAGGGAACTGTCATGTCCCTGTTTCAGATTTTCACTATCCTGCTGGTGCTCACCGCTGCATTTAGCTATATCAATCAAAGTACGTTACGTTTACCGACCTCCATCGGCATTATGCTTTTCGCGCTGGTGACCTCTTTGCTGTTCTTGATATTGCAGTACGCAGGGGTAGGCTGGGCGGCAGAAATTGCCAACCAGGCGCTGGACCGCTTGGCCTTCAACGACACGCTGTTACACGGAGTATTGGGTTATCTGCTGTTTGCCGGCGCACTGTTCGTCAATCTCGACGAGTTACTCCAGCGAAAAGGGATCATTACTCTGCTGGCATTGGTGGGTACTTTGCTATCCGCAGTTATGGTCGCAGGGCTGGCCTATGGTGCAACGGCATTACTCGGCCTCAAGTTGCCGCTGCTCTACTGTTTGCTTTTCGGCATTTTGATTTCGCCCACTGATCCGATTTCTGTGCTTGGCATCTTGCGTCGCCTTGGCGTGCCGAGAGCCTTCGAAGTGAAAATTACCGGCGAAAGTCTGTTCAACGATGGCATCAGTGTGGTGTTGTTTCTTACTCTGCTGGGCATCGTTAAAGGCGAAGAGATTGATGCTGGCGCCATGAGCGGGCTGTTCTTGTTGGAGGTCGGGGGCGGGGTGCTGCTTGGGGTTGGACTCGGGACTGGTTGTTATTGGTTGCTTAAACGGATAGACGAATATTCGGTGGAAATTCTCCTCAGCTTGGCGTTGGTGACGGGCGGTTACGCTTTGGCCGACGCGTTGCATATGTCCGCTCCCATCTTTGCGGTAACCGCTGGCTTGTTGATCGGCAACGTTGGGCGACAATGGGCGATGTCAAATTTGACTCGTGAGCATCTGGATAAATTTTGGGAGCTCGTGGATGAATTGCTCAACGCCCTCTTGTTTGCCCTGTTGGGTTTGGAAATGCTGACAATGAATTGGAGCGGATCACACGTCGCCTTTGGCCTGCTCATGGTGCCTGTGGTGCTCGTTGCCCGCTTTCTTAGCGTAAGCGCCATTGTGCAACCGTTAAGGCTCACGCGGGAGTTCCCACCTTGGATGATTAGGTTGTTAACCTGGGGTGCATTGCGCGGCGGTATCTCTGTCGCACTCGCCTTGTCTTTGCCCGCAGGACCCAGCCGTGACGTGATAGTTGCTGCCACCTATATCGTCGTCGTGTTCTCTATCCTGGTGCAAGGACTCACACTGGAGCGGTTGGTACGATCTGCCGGTTTTCTCACTACTGCCGATGGCAAGTGACCT
>JBAPTW010000132.1:0-23172 GCA_049282355.1 Gammaproteobacteria bacterium
TGATGACTTTGCCGAGCCCTCCACCCGGGCTTGGCATGAGGCAATTAGTACCGGCTTTACCCTGAAATGCGGTGGCCGCCATCCAGCGGCGTGTCGGCTCATCCTGCTGCTCGAGCCACTCGCTGAAAGCATTTTCTTCGACCGGCTCGAGGGGGATCGCATTAGGCGGAGTGTTTTCTAATAGGTAGCCTTGCAGCATCACGACTCCTTCATGCCTTCGAAAATTGGGTTGGTAAAGGAGTAGAGCTTGCCAACCCCCAAACTTCCAATACCAATAGGCGAGAGGCAAAACCTCAGCCGAGCTTCCTAAGCACGACTGGGGGGTCACCTTGGCACGTAGGCTCTATTCGGAGGCACCGGCCGATGATAGCGAAGGCCTTACCGACTCGCCGGCTGGCTCTGGCTCATAGCCGAGGATGGGCCCCAGGAAGCGCTCTGCCGTCTTTTCGGTGACGCCTTTGCGCCTGGCGTAGTCTTGGACTTGATCCCGCCCAATCTTACCGACGCCAAAGTAACGCGATTCCAGGTGAGATAAATAAAAACCGCACACCGAGGCTGCCGGAATCATCATGTAGCTTTCGGTCAAATGCATGCCCGTGTGCTCGTCGGGCCGGATTATATCCCAAAGCAGCGTTTTTTCCGTGTGATCGGGACAGGCCGGATAGCCGGGCGCTGGTCGAATTCCCCGATAACGCTCTTCGATGAGGCTCTCGTTGCTGAGATTCTCATCGGCGGCGTAGCCCCAGAACTCTTGACGCACTCGCTCGTGCAGACGCTCGGCGAAGGCTTCGGCGAGACGATCGGCAAGCGCCTTTAGCAGAATGCTGTCATAGTCATCATGCGCGGCTTCGAGCGCTTGGACGTGCTTTTCGATGCCAATGCCAGCGGTGACCGCAAACGCTCCGATATAATCGCGCACCCCGCTTTCTTTCGGTGCTACATAATCGGCTAGGCAGAGATTAGGGGCGCTGCCTCGCTTGACCATCTGCTGGCGCAGAAAATGAAATACTGCGCGCACCTCGGATCGATCGTCATCGGCATAAATCTCGATGTCGTCCGCGTGGCTTGAGTTCGCCGGAAAGAAGCCGAAGACCGCGCGTGCCGTGAGCCACTTTTCACCGATGATGCGTGCCAGCATTTCCTGGGCGTCACGGTAGAGATTACGCGCCGTTTCGCCGACGTGAGCATCCTCTAAAATCTTCGGAAATCGCCCTGCGAGCTCCCACGTCTGAAAAAACGGTGTCCAATCGATGCGTTGCGAGAGTTCTTCGAGGCAGTAGTGCGCAAATACTTTGAGACCCAAGAAGGCGGGCTTCGGTGGCTGGTATGCCTGCCAGTCCGTCTGGAAACGATTGTTGCGGGCCTCTCGAAGCGATGCCAGACGCCGGCGGCGCTGCTCTCGGGCGCGGTCCTCGCGCAGCTTTCGATAGCTCTCTTTAGTTTCCCTGGCGAAACTTTCACTCAGCTCGGAGCTGAGCAGGTTGGTGGCGACCCCGACCGCCCGGGAAGCATCGGGTACATAGACCACCGGGTTCGAGTAGTTCGGAGCGATTTTCACCGCCGTGTGAATGCGCGATGTGGTGGCGCCGCCGATGAGCAGCGGGATTTGAAAACCTTGCCTTTGCATCTCACCAGCGAGATGCACCATCTCATCGAGTGACGGGGTGATGAGACCGGAGATGCCGATGATGTGGCAGCGTTCTGCCCGCGCCGTTTGCAGAATCCTTTCCGCCGGGACCATGACACCGAGATCTACCACTTTATAGCCGTTGCACTGCAGGACCACACCGACGATATTCTTGCCGATGTCATGAACATCACCTTTTGCCGTCGCCAGCAGAATTTTCCCGCTTTCCTTGGTCTCCACACCGGTTTGATCGACCTCCATGTAAGGCAGCAGATAGGCCACCGCTTTTTTCATCACCCGAGCAGATTTCACCACCTGGGGCAGGAACATCTTGCCTGCGCCGAAAAGATCGCCAACCACGTTCATCCCGCTCATGAGCGGGCCTTCAATGACATCGAGAGGGCGTTGCGACCGCTGGCGCGCCGCCTCGGTGTCCTCCTCGATATACTCAGCGATGCCCTTGACGAGCGCGTGTTCCAGTCGCTTCTCTACGGGCCATTGACGCCAGTCGAGATCCTCTTTTCTTTCCGCATGACCGCTGGCACGGTATTGCTCAGCGATCTCGAGCAAACGCTCGCTGGCATCCGGTCGGCGATTCAGGATCACGTCCTCAACCCGCTCGCGCAGCTCGGCCGGAATCTCTTCGTAGATGGCCAGTTGGCCGGCATTGACGATGCCCATGTCCATTCCGGCACGGATGGCGTGATAGAGAAAAACAGCGTGAATGGCCTCCCGCACCGCATTGTTGCCCCGGAAGGAAAAAGACACATTGGAAACGCCACCGGAAACGAGCACATGGGGTAGCGTGTCTTTGATGAGGCGTGTTGCCTCGATGAAATTCAGACCGTACCGGTCGTGCTCCTCCATACCGGTTGCCACCGCAAAAATGTTGGGATCGAAGATAATGTCTTCTGCGGCGAAGCCGGCGCGCTCGGTGAGAAAATGATAACAGCGCGTGCAGATCGCGACCTTGCGTTGCAGCGTGTCGGCCTGCCCTGCTTCGTCGAAGGCCATCACAATCACCGCTGCGCCGTAGCGCTGTACCAGGCGCGCCTGACGTAGGAACGCTTCTTCGCCCTCCTTGAGGCTAATGGAGTTGACGACGCCTTTACCCTGGATGCATTTGAGGCCCGCTTCCAGAACCTCCCATTTCGAAGAGTCCAGCATGATCGGTACGCGAGCGATGTCGGGTTCTGCGGCGAGCAGGCTCAAGAAGCGCACCATCTCGTGCTTCGAGTCCAGCATGCCTTCGTCCATGTTGATGTCCACCAGCTGGGCGCCGTTTTCGACTTGGCTGCGGGCAACGTGGAGGGCACCTTCGAGGTCGCCGTTTTGAATCAAACGCCGAAATTTGGCCGAGCCGGTGACGTTGGTTCGCTCACCGACATTGACAAACAGCGACTCGGGTCCGATGTTGAGGGGCTCGAGCCCCGCCAAGCGGCATTTGACGGGAATGTTCGGCACTTGGCGGGGCGGGAACATTTGCACGGCTTCGCGCAACGCTCGAATGTGGCTCGGTGTGGTGCCGCAGCAGCCGCCAACGATGTTAAGAAAACCGCTCTTTGCCCATTCCCCGATCTCGTCGGCCATGTTTTCAGGAGTATCATCGTACTCTCCGAACTCGTTCGGCAGCCCCGCATTGGGATGAGCCGAAACATGCGTGTCGGCAATATGGGCGAGCTCTGCCACGAAGGGGCGCAATTCCTTGGCGCCTAACGCACAATTAAGACCCATGGCGATAGGTTTGGCGTGGCGCACCGAGTTCCAAAACGCTTCCGTGGTTTGCCCCGAGAGGGTGCGCCCGGAGGCATCGGTAATGGTGCCGGAGATCATGACCGGCAAGCGCACACCCTGTTCATCGAAGTGCTGCTCGATGGCAAAGATCGCCGCCTTGGCGTTTAGCGTGTCGAACACGGTTTCGATCAGCAGCAAGTCGACTCCACCTTCCACCAGCCCCGCTACCGCCTCGGCATAGGCGGCCACGAGATCGTCGAAGGTGACGGCGCGAAATCCAGGATCGGTCACGTCCGGCGACATGGACGCGGTTCGGTTGGTAGGCCCGAGAACGCCGGCCACGAACCTCGGTTGCTCCGGTGTGCGTTTGCTGGCGGCGTCGGCTTCTACATGGGCGATCTTGGCACCGGCGCGATTGAGCTCCCGGGCCCGCGATTGCAGGCCGTAATCCGCTTGGGCAGTGGCGGTGGAATTAAACGTGTTGGTCTCGATAATGTCTGCCCCTGCCTCCAGGTAGCTGCGGTGGATGGCGCCAATGATCGCCGGCTGGGTCAGGTTGAGCAGATCATTGTTGCCCTTTAGGTCTTGGTGCCAGTCGGCAAATTCCTTCCCTCGATAATCGGGCTCTTGCAGACCGTGGCGCTGGATCATAGTACCCATGGCCCCATCTAGGATGAGAATACGTTGCCGAAGTAAGGCCGTGAATTGTTGCATGCGATGTGGATTCATTGATCTTTCTCTGCGCACAGGTTTCTTTGGGAGTTTAAGGGCTAGGTCGCCTGCTGCGCAAAAAGACATCACGGTAAGCTCGGCGACGTGCGTCTGGCGGATCTCCTTGGATCGATCCATATTTGACGATGCTGGACGGGTTACGGTACAAGACAAAGCGATGGGGCAGGGAGTTGAGTTGGGTAATCCATCAAGCTCGCTTCCTGCAGAAAATAATTGGGCGAGAGACTGAACGTTTGCGGAGAGGTGCTATGGGTCATCGACTATCCAAAATCTACACACGCACGGGTGATGCCGGAACGACGGGGCTTGCCGACGGTTCTCGCGTGGACAAGGATAGCCTGCGCATGCAGGCTATCGGCGAGGCGGACGAGCTCAATAGCTTTATTGGCGCTATTTTGGTGCACGATCTGCCGGAGACAGTCCAAGAATGTTTGATCGATGTTCAGCATGGCTTGTTCGATCTCGGTGGAGAGTTGGCGATTCCAGGCTCGACGACACTCACTTCGGACTATGTCACGGCGCTGGAGCGAGCCCTCGATAGCTTGAATGCCGACTTGCCCCCGCTCAAGGAGTTCATTTTACCTGGCGGGAATGCGGCTGCTGTTGCCTGTCATGTGGCGCGTGCCGTTTGTCGCCGGGTGGAGCGTCGGCTCGTCAGCCTGTCGCGGGAAGCGAGCGTG
Source organism: Gammaproteobacteria bacterium (assembly GCA_049282355.1). Taxonomy (GTDB): domain Bacteria; phylum Pseudomonadota; class Gammaproteobacteria; order HK1; family HK1; genus JAGTVB01. The sequence goes on from JBAPTW010000132.1 coordinate 4,774, forward strand.
AATGAGGAAAGCCGCAAGTATGTGAATCGACTTTCCGATCTACTATTTGTGGTTGCCCGCGCGTTGGCGCGCCGATCAGGTGGCGAGGTCTACTGGGATCCTCACCGCAAACGCGGTTAGCAGAGCATTTTAACGTCTATTCATGTGTTCCGTTTCTAGCGCGGCTTTTTGTCAGTATTTTTTGCGAAGCTGCAGCAAAGTCCCATCTCGCTGCATCTCAAGCCGGCTGAGGAAGGACATGCCAAGCAAAACTTGTGTGGGGAAGTCGCCGTCTAGTACCGCCGAGTCGATGTTGGTGAGCTCGATATCGCCCACTTTAATCCGGTCGAGGGTGACACGATAAGCTTTCTCCACGCCGGAAGCCGTCGTCACCCATTGCGGCTCACCGTCGAGCTCGAAATCCAGGCCGAGGCGCTTGGCCTGGCTCCCATTCATTGCCACCATCGTTGCCCCCGTATCCACCAGAAACTTCACCGGGTAGCCATTGATGCTGCCAATGGTCGTAAACATGCCGCTGCCATTGGACCAAATGCGAACAGTGGGTGGCTCGGGGCGGGCTGCATAGCGGTTACCAATGTGGTTACCGAGCCTAAGTCGGGTCGGCTTGCCATCGATTTCTAAGAGCGCTTCTCGGCTGGTGGAAGAGATGAGCTTGACGCCCCCGATGGGTTTTTCGCCCGCTTTCAATACACGTTGTTTGCCGTCGATCACCACCACCGCCTGATCTTTGAAGAGCCCCACAATTTGAAGATTGTTTGCCGCATTGCTTTGATCAATGTTCAGAGCCAGTAATAACCCCTGAAGTAACGCCATTATCAGCCGCTGTGAAAATTTTCTGGGCATTTGCAAGCTGGTCTCAGTAAAGGGCGAAGGGTTACCTCGTTCGCTGGTCCTCTTTAGCGGTGCTTATGCGCCGATCCTTGAAAAGGTGGAGGAATGTCGTTTGGCCCTTGGCTCTTTCGCTACCCTCAGGGCATTGTGGCGCCGGCGCCAGCGTCTTTGCCTTTGCCATGCTTGGCGTTTGTGGCGGCCGAAAGCTCCGGGTTTAGATTTGGATTGGTGGTTGCCGCGAGCCGCGCCGCCACGGTGCTCCCACAACGCACTTAGCCGTCGGCGCGCGACATTTTTATAACGGTTTCGGAGCGTTGGGCGCGTTCGAGGATTACGGTTTAGGGGATTCCGCTAGGGACGGTGGAGGTTCCTGATAAGCCGAGGTGCAGCCGCCACAGATGACGCACCGGCTATTGTCCGCATCAAAGCTCGCCGCGGTATGACGGGTACTCGGATGCCATGCCGCTATTTTCCAGGCGGTGATCCAGGTAATTCTCTCCGGACAGAACCAATATTCGCCAACGGGAGACTCCCAATAGCTCAATGCTTCCCGAAACCGTTGTAAAAACTCCCCGACGCGGTTGTTATTGGGCATCGTCTTGCCTTTCATCAGCATCGAGTGAAGCGGGATGAACTGCGATGAGCAAGCGTATGATACACCAGAAACAGGCTCGGCCAAGGAGATCCCGTCGGGTCACCCCTGCAAGCCCGTCACTGCCAAAGAGCAGCCCCAGATAACATGCCTTTGCCAGTCGTGGGAGGGCGACGCCTCGCATCTGGCGCCCGTAAAGGCACTGCATCGCGAGGCGTTTTGGCCCGACCTATGCCCTGTTTCGCTAGCAGTAACTGTGCGCGAGTGCAGTCAATGCCTGAACGGCGGGTAAACAGCGCCCTTTGTGGTCATAGACAAACGACAAAGGGTTTCTCAACGGAGGATCAAGGGGAATAGTGGAAAGTGCACCTAGACGAAGCTCTTTCGCGATAGCCGTGCGGGATAACACGGAGATGGCAAGCTCACTGTGTACGATGTGCTTGATTGCCTCTAAGCTGGCAAGCTCCATGAGCACATCGAGTTGCTCGGGATCCAGGTTGTGAGCGCGGAGGTATGACACCAGTGCCGCCCGGGTGCCCGAGCCGACTTCACGGAGCACGAAGGGGTGTCGAATGAGCTCAGCGGGTGTAATGGTTGGACGTCCGGCTAACGGATGTGAAGGGCCCACGATGGCAACGAGCTCGTCGGTACGGCATAGGTCGGCGGCGAGGAGGTCGTTAGCGACAGGGCCCTCGACGATTCCCATATCGATCTCTGCGCTCTCCATCATAGCGACCACTGCCCGAGTGTTGGAAACGTGGAGATGAAGAGTGGTTTCCGGAAAGGCGGCTGAGAATCGTGTCAATAGCGGTGGCAGCATGTACTCGGCGATGGTAGTGCTCGCGCCAACGGTGATATCACCACCGATCTTGCCGGTGACCACCTGCACCGCGCTTTCCATCTCTGCATTCAGATCCAGGATCCTTTCGGCGTAGTCATAGACGCATTTGCCAACCCGCGTCAGACTGATGCCGTTATGAGAACGGTCAAAAAGCCGGGTATCAAACTCCTCTTCCAGCTGCCTTACTTGAAAGGTGATCGCCGGCTGGGTCATGTGAAGAGCTTCTGCAGCCTTCGTGAAGCTCTTAAGACGAGCCACAGTATGGAAAACGTACAATCGGCGGTCTGACATCACGGCCCCTAACGGTGAGCTCGGCCCACCGGTCATTCGATTTAAGCACGCATTCTCTGGGTTGCGAGCGTTCGCTATTGGCCGCCGAAATCAGCTCGGCCATCCTATGCAACATCAAAATCTGCTAGTGAACTGACATCAATCCACGTCGAGTGAAACATATTGGGTGTCGATGGAGCTGCCAAGTGGCAGAACCGTCGTACCCTAAACGCGTCGAACCGCACCCTTCGCCGGTACTTTACCATTTAAGATCATACTAATAAACCTATCATTCCGTGGCTGTGCAGTTGCTTGTGGCGACATCCAAATGAATTTAAAAAAGTGAGGCCTAGTCCCATAGCACATTCGTAATACCAGTGGGATGCTCGTCTGCTCGATTGCGCAACGTTTCAAGCTCCTCGCGCCCGATTGCATCGATGCTCATAGGCTGCAGGAAAAATCCGTTAGCATGGGCCATGGGAAGCTCTCGAAGCGGACAAAGTTGGCGCCGAAGTGTTGCAATGGCTTTCGGGCAGGCGAGAAAGCCTTGTCGGCGCTGGCTACGCGTCACGGCAGCAGTGCTGGCACTGCTGATAGTGGTTTTTCCCGTGATGCTCACGCTGCTTTTCAGTGTGATCGCGCCGCCGGTTACGCCGCTGATGGTGATTCGGCTGTTCGAAGGCAATGGACTCGAGAAGCAGTGGCGTTCACTGGAACGCATTTCGCCGTACGCGGCGCAAGCGGTGGTGGCTTCCGAGGACAATCGCTTCTGCCGTCATGGCGGGTTTGATCTAAGTGCCATTAAGCAGGTGCTGGAGGAGTATGGAACGAACAAGCGGCTGCGAGGGGCAAGCACGATTTCGATGCAGGTGGCAAAGAACGTGTTTCTGTGGCCAGCACGTTCGCCTGTGCGCAAACTGCTGGAAGCTTATCTGACGCTGTTCATTGAGGCACTGTGGAGCAAGCAGCGCATCATGGAAATCTATCTGAATGTGGCAGAGTGGGGACGCGGCATTTACGGCATCGAGGCGGCGGCGCAACACCACTTCGGTAAATCGGCGATCTCGCTCACCCGGCGTGAAGCATCCTTGCTGGCTGTCATGCTACCCAATCCCCGGCAATGGTCTCCACAAAGTACCTTCGTACAGCACCGAGCAGGGATCATTCGCGCCCGTATGCGTCAGATTGGACCTCTCTTCGATTGTCTTTGACGTTACTTTCCACTGATTAGTCTGGTTGGCCGTGCAGGGTTTGAAAGAAAATTGTGTCAGACCCCTTGAAATTGTCTGACACAATTTTATCATTCGCGCGGCCATGGGCTGCGCCATGGGCAATTGCGGTCGATACAGAGGCCGCACACCGCCAGCCGTTAGCGGATATACATTCTTTAGGAGTAGCCGAGCCATGAAAGACAGGATGACGTCAGGCTTTGCGCCTGCGCCGGTCGGCGCACGCCCCGCTTCGATCGAAGAGGGCGAAGAAGACCATCCTCCCTCTTCGCTGGTCACAGCGAACGCCGATCCTCTTGCTTTTCCATCTCAAGTACGACCGATCCTCGCTCAAACCCATCGCCTGCCCCGTTTCCCCGTCAGCCCTGAAGCTAAGCGCTTTTGCCGTCGTTTCTTCGCCGAAGCGCCGCTGGCCGATTGGAGCGATTGGCGCTGGCAGGTACGAAACCGGATTCGCGATGTTGCCGGTTTGAACCGCCTTTTCACGCTGTCCGAGCTGGAGCGAAGAGCGGTGGAAGCCCATTGCGGCTCATTGCCGGTGGGGATAACACCCTACTATGCCAGTCTCATGAGTCTCACCGATGCCAATGAGCCGCTGCGCCGCACTCATATTCCGGTCATGGCGGAATATCTACAGGCCGAGGGGGAGGCCATGGATCCCCTGGCCGAGGATGCCGATACGGTGGTGCCCGGGCTGGTGCATCGCTATCCGGATCGGGTGTTATTTCTGACCATGCCTTTTTGCAGCACTTACTGTCGTTATTGCACCCGTTCGCGCATGGTGGGGGCAGCGGGAGAATATGCTTTCGGCACCTCCCATTGGGAGCGGGCGATCGCCTATATCGCATCCCATCCCGAGATCCGCGATGTGCTGCTATCGGGAGGTGATCCGCTGGCACTGGCCACCGAGAAGCTCGATTGGTTGTTAGAGCGCCTGCGGGCGATACGCCATGTGGAGTTCCTGCGTATCGGCACCAAGGTTCCGGTGGTGCTGCCTATGCGCATTACCCGCGACTTGACCCGCATGCTAAAACGTCATCACCCACTGTGGTTGAGCATTCACTTTACCCATCCGCGGGAACTGACGCCGGAGGTGACCGAGGCGTGTAGCCGGCTCGCGGATGCCGGTATTCCCCTGGGCAGTCAAACCGTCTTGCTCAAAGGCATCAACGACGACGTTGCCACCTTAGGCCAGCTTTTTCGGGGATTACTGATGCGTCGCGTCAGACCTTACTACCTCTACCAGTGCGACCCCATCAAGGGATCCGCCCACTTTCGAACCTCGGTGGAGAAGGGGCTCGAGATCATTCAAGGGCTGCGCGGTCATACCAGTGGCTATGCCATACCGACCTTCGTCATCGATGCCCCGGGAGGCGGGGGAAAAATCCCGCTCCTTCCCGATCCCGTCGTGGGACGCGATGGCCAGGACCTCCTTCTAAGGAACTACACGGGCGCTGTGTTCCGCTATCCCGATCCCGAAAGTACTTTCGGCGCTGACAAAGACGGCTGCGGGGGGACACTGCCGTGGACGTCGGCCTGACCTACGATCTGCGCGAGGCTTACCTGGCGCAGGGTCTTGACGAGGAGGCAACCGCTGAGTTCGATGCGCCGGAGACCATCGCCGCCATCGAGGCGGTGCTTCGACGGCGAGGGTTTGTCCCTGAGCGCATCGGCGGGGTGCGCGAGCTCGCCGCGCGGCTCGTCGACGGCGAACGTTTCGGGTTCGTGTTCAACATCGCCGAAGGATTGGGGGGCATCGCCCGAGAGGCCCAAGTGCCGGCACTGCTCGAAGCCTATGATATACCTTATACGTTTTCTGACCCCCTGACGCTGGCGTTGACGCTCGATAAGGCCATGGCAAAGCGGGTGGTGCGCGATCACGGGATCCCCACCGCGCCCTTTGCGGTGGTTGCGAAGGTGACAGAGCTCAACGCCATCGCACTGCCGTTCCCGCTGTTCGTAAAGCCATTGGCAGAGGGCAGTGGCAAAGGGATCAGCGCCGCCTGCCACGTCAACTCGGCGCTTGCCCTGAAGGAAGTCTCCCAGGCACTGCTTGAGCGCTTCAAGCAACCGTTGCTCATCGAGACCTATTTACCGGGGCGGGAGTTTACGGTGGGGCTGGTCGGCAACGGTGCAGACACGCGAGTGCTCGGCGTAATGGAGATCGATCTAAGGGCAAACGCCGAAAGCTTTTGCTATTCCTACGCTAACAAGGCTAGCTATCAAGCGCGTGTCGGTTATCACCTCGTGGATGATGATGAAGCTCGCCGCGCCGCGACCACCGCTCTGGCCGCGTGGCGGGCGCTACGGGGGCGTGATGGCGGGCGAATCGATGTGCGCTCCGATGAGTATGGGGAGCCGCAGTTCTTGGAAATCAATCCATTGCCCGGATTGCACCCGGTTCACTCTGATCTGGTTATCATGGCGCGGTTAACCGGCGTGGATTATTCGGACTTACTCGGTTTCATCATCGATGCGTGCCTGAAACGCTGCGGTCATGGCGGCAATCGCGAGGCGGCTCAAGCCGTCGGTTGCTCATGAGATCATCTGGTGCCGCACCGCTCGCGGCGATTCTGCACAGCGCTGTTCCGGCCGCCGCCGCCGCGGACGAGCAAGATACCCTGGTACAGCGAGATTGCGTGTCCCAAGCCCTGACAGCGCTTGGCTATGCGGCGGTCTCGCTGCCATTTACCCGCGATCCCGCGGATGTCACCGGGTATCTGCAACGCCTTTGCCCTGAAGTCATTTTCAATCTGGTGGAGTCTATTGCGGGCAGTGGCCGCCTTGTTCACGTTGTGCCTGCCTTGTTGGACGCACTGGGGCTACGTTACACTGGCTGCACCAGCCAGACCCAGCTGATCACGTCGCAAAAGCTTCTGGCCAAGCGACTCATGCGAGAGGCGGGCATTCCGACTCCGGAGTGGATAGACTCCCTTTCTCTTGCGGCAAAGCAGGCGCTACCCACCGGTACCCTGATTGTCAAATCGGTGTGGGAGCACGCCTCCTTTGGCCTGGATGCCGAATCGGTGGTAGCGACGGCCGAGCGGGCAGCGGCACGAATCGATGAGCGTGCTCGGCGGTTCGGTGGGCAATGGTTTGCGGAGCGTTTCATCGAGGGGCGGGAGTTTAACATCGCGATGCTGGCGAGCGAGGCAGGGCCTGAAGTCTTGCCCATTGCTGAGATGCGGTTTGCGGATTTCCCTGAGCACTACCCGCGCATTGTCGACTATGCTGCTAAGTGGGATCCGCAAAGTTTCGCTTACCAATACACCCAGCGGTGTTTCCCAGACCCGCAAGCGCAGCGGGATCTACTGGCTAACTTAGCCGGCCTGGCGTTGCGCTGCTGGAATGTCTTTGCGCTCAATGGCTATGCCCGTGTTGACATTCGCCTCGACGAAGGCCAGCGCCCCTGGGTGCTGGAGGTCAATGCCAATCCGTGCCTCGCCCCCGACGGCGGTTTCGCGGCCGCGGCGGCGAAGCGAGGCTTAAGTCTCACCGACGTCATCGTTCGCATCCTTGATGATTGTCCCGCCGTGACGTCCGCTCCGACGGCAGAGACCTGAAGCCAGCCGGTAAGTAGGGGGAGCCAGTGTTTCGCATCCGTCGGGTTCCCTATGACAGCACTGCGGTCAACGCCGAAGTCATCCGTCAGGTGCAAAAGATCCTATGTGGCCAGTTTCCGCAGCTCGTCGAAAGCGAGGTGCAGATGCTGCCGGAGAAGCTTCGTAATCCCTTCAAATACCGCTTTCGCTCGATGCTGTTTGTGGCTGAGGATGCGCAAGAGCGAGTACGAGGTTTTGCCCTGCTACAGCATGCGCCTGATCTGAACTTCTGCTTTCTTGATTTTATTGCGGCGGCTCCTGGTCGCGCCGGCGGCGGGGTGGGCGGCGCGCTTTATCAGCGGGTGCGCGAAGAAGCACTTGCTTTGGAAGTGATCGGCATTTTTTGCGAATGCTTGCCCGATGATCCACTGCTGTCGCGGGATCCGCTCATCCGCCGGCAGAATGCCGAACGCTTGCGCTTTTATGAACGCTATGGCGCTCGTCCGATTGCCAACACGGCCTACGAAACGCCACTCAAATCCGGGGATGACAACCCACCTTATCTGGTGTTCGATGGGCTCGCGCGGCTAAAGCTGCCGAGCCGCGAACAAGCTCAGACGGTGGTCGAGGCGATATTGCGGCGCAAATATGCCGATCTGTGCCCTCCAGCCTACATTCAGCGGGTGGTCGAGTCTTTTCGTGATGATCCCATTGTATTGCGCCGTCCTCGCTACGTCCGGCGGGAAGTCGACGCTCCAGTAACGGCTGAGCGGTATCTCGCAGCCAGGATTCCCCTGGTGGTGAATGCTCAGCACGACATTCACCATGTGCGTGAGCGCGGTTATGTGGAAGCGCCGGTGCGTATTGCGACTATCCTCAAGGCCTTGGACGGAACAGGCCTCTTTGAGCGCGCTGAGCCTCGACACTTCGCGGACCGCCACCTGCTCGCCGTGCACGATTCGCGGCTTGTCGATTATCTGCGTCGCGCCTGTAGGCTGGTTGGCACCGGCCGTTCGGCTTATCCGTATGTCTTTCCCCTTCGCAACGCGGCACGACCGCCAAGAGAGCTGCCGCTGCGCGCCGGCTACTTTTGTATCGATACCTTTACGCCCATCAATGGCAACGCCTATCTGGCAGCGCGCCGCGCCGTCGACTGTGCGCTGACGGCGGCGGAACGGGTGCTGGAGGGCCAACGGCTCGCCTATGCGCTGGTGCGCCCGCCGGGTCACCATGCCGAACGTCGAGCCTTTGGCGGGTTCTGTTATTTCAATAACACTGCCGTGGCCGCCAATTACTTAAGCCGCTACGGCCGGGTTGCCGTGCTTGACATCGACTACCATCACGGCAACGGCACGCAGGATATTTTCTATCAGCGGGCGGATGTGTTGACTATCTCTCTGCACGGTCATCCGCGCTTTTCCTACCCATATTTCAGCGGCTTTCACGAAGAGCAGGGCGAAGGCGTTGGCACGGGATGCAATCTGAACATCGCCTTGCCCGAGGCGGTGTCTCCTGCGCAGTACCGTGATGCCCTGGCGCGGGCGCTTGCTCGCATCAGCCGATTCCAACCAAGCTTTTTGGTCGTGGCCGCGGGTTTCGATACTGCCGCTGGCGATCCAACGGGTTCCTGGGAGCATCGTGCCAAAGATTTCCATGGCATCGGGCGCGCCATCGGCGCCCTTGGTCTGCCTTGTGTCGTGGTGCAGGAAGGGGGCTACCGTATCCGCGTCCTGGGCACCAATGTGAAGAGCTTTTTTGAAGGCTTATGGCAGGGAGCGAGACAGTCGATGACTGGGCAACCCCGGGCAGGAAAGCGATTACCGCCGGCCGCCGCTTTCCCCGCAGTAGAGCTGATCCGCTGGCGGCAACAGGTGAAAGCTTCGGATGTCGATGCGGTGCGTGGGTTGGTGGCACGCACGGGCGTGTTCTCCGCGCAGGAGGTGGACGTGGCCGCCGAACTGGTCAGGGAGCGACTGCAGCAGGGGAATGCCGTAGGCTATCATTTTCTCTTCGCCGAGCACGATGACCAACTCGTCGGTTACACCTGCTTCGGGCCGATACCCGCCACGGATGCCCGCTTCGACCTTTATTGGATCGCCGTGCATCCAGACCGCTGCCGGGGCAGGCTTGGCCGCGAGCTTCTGGCTCGCACCGAACGCGCCGTCACCGATCTTGGCGGTCGCCAACTGTACGCCGAAACCTCTGGCAGTGATCGCTATCAAGCAGCGCGGCGCTTCTACCGGAGCACGGGTTTTCGAATGGTGGCGAGACTCCCCCATTTCTATCGCGAGCACGACGACAAGGTTATTTATCAAAAGACCCTGATATTATCCGTCGCCCGCGAGTTGAGCCGGTGCACGAAATGATGCTTCCGGAGCCTGTTAGGACGGCTCGATGATTGCCTTGGGTGCGTCGGGCGAGCGGGCGGCGAGCCTTTGCTCGGTTTCCATCAGCCAAGCGCTGAGTCCTGCCGGTGGCGCTGCTGCAGCAGTGGGTACGAACTCGGGCCAGCGCAAGGCCGTTTCTCTGATGGTCTGGCGGATCTGATACAGCGCTTCTCGAAGCACACTGTCAAGTTCTTGGAAGAGCGTCGGATCGTCACCGAAGAGATCCAATCCCTCGGGATCGCCGTCGGGCGGTAGACCGGCCTGAACCAGATTGCGTTGCAATGTGTCCACGCTGGCCGCAATGAACGCCCGTACGGGCTCCTCGGTCGCCGATGATCCATTCTCCCCAACTTTGGGCCAATCGCTGAGGATGCGGTTGAGTGTGTCGAGCGTATTTCTTAGCTCCCGGGCGTCGCAGCGGGATTCTTCTCGTTGCTGCCGAGCGCCTAGCAGTGCGGTAAGGGCGCCAACCGCCTCCCGATCGAATTTGTCGGCCGATAGCTTCAATGCCGTGTGCAGATCATCGAGGGTGTTTTTCTGTGCCAGACCGACGGCGAATTCCACCAACGACAGAATCTTACCCGGTCGGCATAGCTCACGATCCTGAACACCTCTCGGATAGCCACTGCCGTCCAACCGTTCGTGATGCTCGAATACGGCGCGGCTTATCAAAGGCGGATAGTTCTGCATCTCTTTCACGATGAGGTAACCAGTGATCGGATGTGCCCGGATGTGACGGTGCTGCTCGGCGGTTAACCGGACCTTAGACGCAAAGATGGCCGGGTCACAGTGCAGCTCACCGATATCGTGGAAGAGTCCGGCGGTTGTGACCACATCAAGCTCTTCCACATCGAGCCGGAGCTGCTCGCCAAGGAGTCTCGCGACAAGGGCGACTTGAAGGCTGTGCGCGAACAACTCGGGTCGCTGCCGGTAAGCCACGGTCAGCTTGTTCTGCATGGCGACGTTGAGAACCGTCCGTGCAAAACACTGCCGGACAAAAGCCTCCGTGCGTGACAAATTCAGCAGCACAGATACCTCGCTGTCACCGCCCATAAGGGCGCGCCCTTCGGCGATGAGAGTGTCGCGGTTAATGGCATTTTCCACCAAGACCGAATAATCGATGGGCCGCAGCAGCTTGTGCTGGAGCAGCCGATGCAGGACCCGGCGGTCAATATGTGCACCTTCCTTGAGCAGCTTGACGCCCATGCTGGAGCGGATATCCTCGCTGGCGAGGACTTCAGTCGACTCACCAAGCGCAGTCATTTGCTCTACGTAATAGCGATCGGGGTTGCCCATCCGGTTTTAAACCCTCCTTGCGTTCAACCGTTCCAGGAACGATGTATTGCGATAGCGACTTTGGCCGCTATTTTCTGCAGGACCAAAAGGGACGAAAGCCTTGGATCGATGCGGGGCGCAAGCCGCCGCGTGTCATGTTACCCACGCTACCTCACCGGAGCGCCTCAAGCATAGAAGACGGTATGCATGGCTCGCGCCAGCGCCTTTAATCCTATCTAGGCGGCGGGTTGAGTGGGAAAGCCTGGCCGCGGCCCCAGGTCATCTCGATCCCGCTCATAAAGCGGTGGGCTTTGCATGTAGATGGCGAGCAGCTTGACCAGCGAGTCCAACGCATCCCAGTGAACACGCTCATAACCATGGGAGGCATCCAGGCCAAAGGTCACCAAGGCGGTCCGGAGATCATTGCCGGCTTCTACCGCCGCCGCGCTGTCGGAACGGTAGTAGCGAAACACATCGCGCTGATGGCGAATGTGAAACTCTTGGCAGAGCTGAATCAGGCGCTGGGTAAGGTGATAATCGAAAGGTCCAGTCATATCGGCCATGCAAATCGTGACGCCGAATTCGCTGGAGTTTTGTCCTGGGGCCGTAGTGCCGTTGTCGATGGTGACCATCTCTGCCACATCGTGATGCAAAATGGCGGAGGCCCCGGAACCTACTTCCTCCGAGATGGTAAACAGCAAATGGCAGCCTACGGGAAGTTCTACGCGCGCATCCAACACCGATTTGGCAGCCCCCAGCATCACCGCCACCCCCGCTTTATCATCCAAGTGCCGGGAGTTGAGGTAGCCGTTATCGCCAAATTCTGGATTTGGGTCGATGGCGATAAAATCTCCGACGTGAACACCTAACCTTAACAGATCATTGAGTGAATAGCTGTGTTCGTCGATGCGAAGCTCCACATGGTCCCAGCCGCTTGGTTGCTGATCGACCTCCGGACCGAAGGTATGGCCAGAGGCTTTTAGCGGAAGAATCGTACCGCGGAAGGGACGCATACCGGTAAACAAGGTGACCCGCGCCCCTTCCGCAAAGCGGGCATTCCAATGGCCGATGGGCACGATTGCGAGGCGGCCATTCGGCTTCAAGGCCTTTACCATGGCGCCTAGGGTATCGAGGTGGGCTACGAAGGCTCGGTCGTGACTCTTGTCGCGACCGGTCAAGTTGGCTCGTATAGCGCCTCTGCGGGTAAGCTCAAAGGGGATCTTGAGCCGTTCCAGCTCATCGCAGACGAGATGAACGATCCTATCAGTGTAACCCGACGGGCTCGGTACCCGCAGGAGCTTGAGTAGGATACTGAGCACGTAACGTTGATCAACGGGTAACAACTTCATGCAGTGGCCCCTTTAGCACCCTCACAATCTATCAACCTCTCATCCATAATGCTTTGTAACGAGCGTGTCTACCCGCCAAAAGCTTTTTAGGCAACCGCGGTTTGAGGAAACAGCAGATCGATGAAGCGCTCAGCCGTCGGCTGCGGTTCGTGATTGGCGAGCCCCGGCCGCTCGTTGGCCTCAATGACGGCATAATCAGCGCCGCTTACCGAGGGCACGATAAAATCCAATCCAACCACCGGTATGTCCAGCGCTCGCGCTGCCTCGATACCCGCACGGCATAATGGATAGCTGAGGCGGTGGGTGACATCGTGGATAGTTCCGCCAGTGTGTAGATTTGCTGTCTTTCGCACTGCCAGCTCTTGACCTTGAGAAAGAATACTGTCCAGGGTGCGCCCGGCTTCCGCTAGGCTTCGCTCTGTCTCAGCGTCCAAAGGAATCTTACTTTCCCCGCCGGTGGCGGCGGCTCGACGCCGGCTAGTTTTCTCAATGAGTCTCTTGACAGTGTCTTTGCCGTTACCAATGATGGTTGCCGGCCGGCGAATGGCCGCGGCGACGACCTTGAAATCGATGACCACAATGCGTAGATCCAATCCTTGAATGAACTCTTCGAGCAGCACTTTGTCACTGACTCGGCGAGCCCGCTCGATGGCCTGCGCCAGTGATGCAGGTGTGCGCACATCCACACTAATGCCCGCGCCTTGCTCGCCGCGCGCCGGCTTGACCACCACCGCCCGATGGCTCTTGAGGAAAGCATTGTTATGCTCAGGGGACGACGCCTGCGTCTGCTCGGGCACACGCAGATTCGCTTTGGCAAGCACCCGCCGGGTGAGTGCTTTATCGTCACACCGGGTCATGGCTATGGCGGAGGTTAGCTCCGTGAGCGATTCACGGCACACAATGGTTCGCCCGCCGAAGCTCAAGGAGAACATGCCAGACTCCTGGTCCAGGACCTCAACAGCAATGCCGCGGCGTCGTGCTTCGGTAGTGAGGATGGTGGCGTAAGGATTAAGCTGCGCATCGAGCTCATCACCAACGTACAGTGGCTCATTGATGGGATTCTTGTATTTAAGGGCAAACACGGGAACGCGTTTAAAGCCAAGCTTTTCGTAGAGGCTAATGGCTTGCTTGTTGTTATGCATCACCGACAAGTCCATAAAGGCCCGTCCCCGTGTCTTGTAGTGCTCTGCCAGCTGGCGTACCAGCGCTTCGCCAATGCCGGAGAAGGGCGACTGCGGATCGACCGCCAAAGCCCAGAGGCTAGAGCCGTTTTCGGGATCCTTGAACGCGGCGCTGTGGTCGACGCCCCCCACCACGCCGATGATCTGGCTGGTCGCTGGCTCCTCCGCAACCAAATAGGTCAGGATACGGGAGGTGCGGTGATTCCAGATAAACGAGGGTTCCGGTGGCACCATGTGCCGTTTGAGGTAAATGTTGCAGACGGCTTCGGCGTCGTGGATGCTGTTCAGGAAGCGTACGATAAAGCCCTTTGGGCGCAGTCGGCTCGCCCGATACCAATCCAGCCATAGTCGATACGTGTGTGAAGGATCAAGGAAAATTTCTTGCGGCGCGAGTGAGATGACCACGTGGGGATCGCGGACATACATGGCGATGTCGCGTTTCCCCGGCGTTTCTGCACAAAGGGTCTTTGCCAACCGATAGGGATCGCGAAAGGTCTGGCCAAAAATCAGCCGTCCCCAACTCCAGTCGATGGTCACGTTGCTTTGTACTGCCGCGCCATCAACACCGTGGTCCGCAGCCACCGCAGAGCTCATGATAGAGCGCCCTCGGGTTCGCTCCAGTCGGTGTCGCAAGCGCTCCTTGTGCGCCATGGTAGATGCTCCGCTGTTAGATGTTGTGTTGCTGCAACCAGTACTCGAGCAAGGCTATCTGCCAGAGCTTGGAGCCGCGCAGGGCGGTGATATGGGCTTTCGGCGCCGCCAACAGCGCGTCGACGTAATCTGCCCTGAAGAGGCCGCGCGTGCGCGCTTGGTCGGCCGACAAGATGTCGCCGACGAAATTGAGATAATCCCCCTCGATGTACTTGAGCGCTGGAACCGGAAAGTAGCCTTTCGGTCGATCGATGACGGCCGAGGGAATGACTCGCCGCGCGGCTTCTTTGAGTACATATTTACCGCCATTGGGGACTTTATGTTTTGCCGGTATGCGGGCGGCGAGCTCCACCAGATCATGGTCGAGGAACGGTACCCGCGCCTCGAGACCCCAGGCCATGGTCATGTTGTCTACCCGTTTCACGGGATCGTCCACCAGCATGACGGTGGTATCAAGCCGCAGCGCTTTGTCGATAGGGCGGCTAGCGCCCGGTGCGGCGAAGTGGTGGGCAACGAATGCGCTGCTGAAATCCTCTCCGATGTATTCTGGCTCCACTGCCTGAGTTAACTCTTCGTGATCGCGATCGAAGAACACCTCGGCATAATCGCTCTGAGGATGAGTGCTGTTCATGAGCGGCGGGTACCAGTGATAGCCGGCGAAGACCTCATCGGCACCTTGCCCACTTTGCACAACCCTGACGTGTTGGGATACTTCTTTCGAAAGAAGATAAAAGCCGATCACGTCGTGGCTCACCATGGGCTCCGACATGGCTTTGACGCACGCCGAGAGGGCAGGCAGGAGATCGGAAGAGTCCACAAAGATTCGATGGTGCTCGGTCCCGAAGTGTGAAGCGACAATATCGGAGTACTCGAATTCGTCCCCTTTTTCCTCTCCCACAGACTCGAAGCCCACGGAAAACGTTTTCAAAGCATGTTGACCCAGCTCCGCGAGCAGCCCCACCACAAGGCTTGAGTCCAAGCCCCCGGACAGCAATACACCGACGGGAACATCGGCCACTAAACGACGCCGCACGGCTAACCGCAAAGCATCTAGAACCCGCTCTTGCCACTCATTAAAGCTGATATCGCGCGTCGCCGGATCGGCCTCAAATACCGGCATCCAATAACGAGATTCTTGGCGCCGTCCATCCGGCTCGATGCGCATCATAGTACCCGGCGCCAGTTTGCGGATGCCTCTAAAAATAGTGTGGGGAGCAGGCACCACCGAGTGGAAGGTCATGTAGTGGTGCAGCGCAACCAAGTCAATGTCGGTATCAACGCCGCCTGCCGCAAGGAGGGCAGGGAGCGTAGAGGCAAATCGCAGTCGATGAGGTTGTTCCGAGTAGTAGAGCGGCTTGATGCCGAGCCGGTCCCGGGCCAATAAAGTACGACCCGAATCCCGCTCCCAGAGGGCAAACGCGAACATGCCGGAAAGCCGATCGAGGAACTGATCTCCCCAGGCATGGTAAGCCTTGATGATGACCTCCGTATCGCCGGAAGAGAAGAACCGATAGCCTCGCCCCTGAAGCTCATTGCGCAGTTCGGGATAATTGTAAATTGCGCCGTTGTAAACGATGCCGATGCCGAGCTCGTTGTCGATCATCGGCTGCTGGGCATGCTCGGACAAATCGATAATCTTTAACCGGCGGTGGCCCATGGCAATATGATTCATCAGAAACAAGCCACTTCCGTCCGGGCCCCGCGAGGCCAGCGCGTCGGTCATCTGCTGCACGGCGTCTGAGGAGGCCCAGCCATTGTCAAAACGAATTTCACCACAAATGCCGCACATGATAATTCTTTCCGTAATTTAGCGAAGCAGAAACCCTTCCCCGTTCATAGCCTGTACAGCTAAGGTGGCGATAGAAGAAATAAGCAGCGGTCAAAACATTGCAAATTGCTAGCTGGAGTAACGGCCAAGCGGGCTGGGCGCGGATATTATTACTATTGTGCCCGGTGCGCTTATGCGATCTGAATTTTCGATGTGAATCTTAAAGATGCCAAAAATGGCTTCGAAGTGCTAGTCAAAAAGGCACTGCGCCGCACAATGCGTCGGTGCGTGACCGATATTTACGATTCGGTGGGAATAGCGCAACAAAACAGCGGCGAGGTGCGGGGGGCAGCACCGGCCTTTAGGTCGGCCTAATGAGCTTTTGAATACCACAAAGCCTCGGGCGAGATTCCCGCCCGGGCTTTGTGGGCTGAAAGCTACGACAAGCGTTAAACGCTGATGTTTTGGTTGACGTTATCGGCTCCGCCGTGACCGCCGAAGGCGCCGGCTTCTACATTCTGGCCTTGCACCGTGAAATCCTCGTCGCTTTGGATATCCGGGCTAGCGATGCCGAGATCGGTTCCCTTGTTGATCAAGTTGGTGAAGTCCGTGTTGCTCTGAGCGCCGGTGGCAGCGGCCTCAGCATTTCCGCCGGATTTGAAATCGACGTTTGGGGTATTAAAGCTCATGGTCTCTCTCCTGGGGATCTTAGTTTCTTGTTTAATTGCCTGACAGATTTCCGAGAACTCCTCTTTTTCAGACAAAAGAAAGGCAGAATACATGCCATTTCTTTGTGGGATTCAGTCCTGAGCTCAACGTATTGATTGTCAGTAGATTATACGGTTGATAGTCGCGGTATTCTGTTTTCTGAAAAGCCTTTTCTGCGCGTTACTAGACGCTTTGTCTCTTTTGCAAAGACAAAATTGTCCAATAGAAGTAAAAAATGATGAGGCAGGTATGGTTCGCCCTCACGTCGATATAGGCTCGTCGGAACTCACCTGATGAGACTCACCAGGCAAAAAAGCACTCTAAATCTATACCTAATTTTAGCCAATGCGGTAGTACAATCACTCTTTAGCAAAACGAGCATGGCTTGCGGAAAGAACGGAAGTATTTAAAGGGCACTCCGGGGCGGCCGCGATGACGTAGCAATAAACGATGCCATGCAGTTTTGGCGGTAGCAGGATAATGATGTGAACAAGGTTTTAGATTGGCTTACTCGCACCAAAATGCGGGCCCTGTCCGCGGCCTCGATGTCGGTTGGGCTAATCGCATGGGTGGATTACTGGACCGGCTATGAGATTGGTCTTGGATTCTTCTATTTGTTCCCGGTCATGCTGATTGCCTGGTGCGCTGGTCGCGCCGCGGGGCTACTGATGGCCGGCATCTGTGCCATCGTCTGGGCTGCGGTTCAGGTTGCCGCCGCTCATCCGTGTTACGCCCCGCTCCCGCTGCATGCGTTTTGGAATTCAGTGATGAGGCTTGGGATTTTCGCGATGGTTGCTCACCTGGCTGCCAGCTTACGTGGTGTTTTCGACTCCGAGCGGTACTTGGCGCGCACCGATTCATTAACAAAAGTGGCCAATCGGCGTCATTTCTTGGAGATCCTTGAGACCGAAAACAAAAGGAGCTACCGGCGTGAGCGTCATCCTTTTAGCATTGCTTTTATCGACATCGATGATTTCAAGCGGCTAAACGACGGCCTCGGACATCACGTCGGCGATCAAGCCCTGTCGCTCATTGCCGAGGTGCTGAGAGAAAACGTGCGTGATCTGGATGTCATAGGAAGGCTCGGCGGTGACGAATTTGGAATCTTGCTGCCGGAAACTGATGCCGAGGATGCGCAGATCATTGCCGTGCGCTTTCTCCGGGCAGTCACCCTCGCGGTGCAAAGCCAAGGATGGTCGATTGGCTTGAGTGTGGGGATGGTCACTGTTGAGGGGGCCAATATTGACGTCGATTGTCTCTTGCAACTCGCCGATGCAACGATGTATCACGCGAAGAGTGCTGGAAAAAATCGCATCCAATATGCCGTCGTCACAAAAGAGACGGCGGCGTCTTCTTCCCAACGTCCGCTCGTAGCCGCTTGCGCACGCACGCCAGATGGTGGGTGAACGCATTACGCTACCGGAGGGACGTTGCTTTGGCTTCCGTACTTACCGATCATGGGGCACGGGATTTCCCGGACTTGTAAGACGTAATGCTTTGATTTTATAAAAAAATTCTATAAATAAACTGGGTTGTGGAAGAATCGACAGCGGCTTTAGAGAAGGAGCGATGATGTCGAATTAAGTATGACAGTACCCTCGGAGCCTCAGTGATGACACAAATCAATTCCACAAAGCAGTCCAAGTTGTATCAATTTCTATTACTCGGCGGTGTAGTCGTGCTCCTCGCCTATACGAGCACTTATTTACTGGCCGTTAGTCCGATGCTCATTCGCGTGATTGGGCCCTTGTTCGGCAGTTGATTTTTTGCTTTAG
>JBAPTW010000133.1:0-5423 GCA_049282355.1 Gammaproteobacteria bacterium
CCCTTAAGACCCACATCGGACCCCAGGGTCTGCCCGGGGATTCGGTGTCTTCTGCCAACTGGCCTTATGTAGCACCGGGGCAGTGGGGACTAGCCAATGCCACCTCGCCCAAATATGCCGGCGCCATCGACCGACTCTACGGGATCGAGCCCAAGGTGCCTATCCTGTGGGTTCGAGGGAGCCACGATCTTGCGGTTTCGGACGCCGCCGCTTCCTGCCCCGGTGCACTGGGCGCCAAGGGCTTAATCCCTAACTGGCCGGGAGCGGAGATCTTTCCGCCGCAGCCGATGATTGCCCAGACGCAAACCGTACTGGAGCGATACGCTGCCGCCGGAGGCCGGTTTCGGGAGGTGGTGATCGAGGATACCGGTCACGTGCCGTTCATCGAAAAGCCCGAGGCCTTCAATCAGGTCTTCCACGAGCATCTTTCGAGAACAGCCCGGCAATGAGTCGCTTGAACGCTTAGAAGCTGTTTAAAAAACTACTGTGCTTGCCATAGCGGCGTTGCGCGGCGGCTCAAAATCCTCATGTACTCCCTTGTACACTCCGGTTCCTCCCCACTGTGCGCCTTGCTCTGGCGGCCCTCGCGACATTTTTAAAACAGCTTCTTAGGACTTAACAAATGTTTGGCGTAACTCACGCCGCAACACCTTACCCATACCGGACAGCGGCAGGCTGTCCATGAATTCGACGCTCTTGGGAACTTTATAAGCCGCGAGCCGTTCGCGCAGGAAGCAGAGCAGTTCTTCGCCAGTGGTTTTGCTTCCCGGCCTAAGCACGACGCAGGCTTTGCCCACCTCGCCCCAGCGCGGCGCCGGCACACCGACCACGGCGCACAGGTGCACTGCAGGGTGCTTGTAGAGTGCCGCTTCGATCTCCGCCGGATAGACGTTCTCACCCCCGGAGATGAACAGGTCCTTCTTGCGATCGGCAACGAAAAAGTAGTACTCCTCGTCGTAATAGACCAGATCCCCGCTGTGGAACCAACCGGCGTCGTCCAGCACATCGGCGGTTTCCGCGGGGTCATTGAAATAGCCCGAGAAACTGCTCGGTCCTTTGAGCACCAGCTCACCGATTTGCTGCGGGCCGAGGGGTTGGTTCTGTTCATCCACGACGCGCACGTCGATGAAGAAGTTGGGTCGCCCGATGGATCCCGCTTTGCGAATGGCATCCTCCGGCGCCAACGCAAATAGGCCCGGTCCGAACTCGGTCATGCCAAATCCCTGTTTGAACCGTATCCCCTTTTCTTGGGTATATTGCTCGATGACCGGAACCGGCAGCGGTGCGCCGCCGCTGGTACAAAAGCGCAAGCTGCTGAGATCGGCACGTTCCCAGTTTTCGGCCTGGGTCATCATCTGATACATGGTGGGAACGCCAGCAAAGACCGTGACCTGCTCGTGCTGAATGAGATCCAATACCTGAACGGGATCGAACTGCCGCGTGAGGATAGTGGTGTTACCGAAGATCACCTGGGAAGAGAGATAAGCGAATAGCCCGCCGGCATGAAACAGTGGGAAAACGCACAGATAGATATCATCGTGGTGCAGATCATGAATGACTGTGTTGAAGGCGTTCCAGCAGATCATACGGTGGCTAATCATGGCGCCCTTCGGCAGTCCGGTGGTGCCGCCGGTGAACAGCAGGCACGCGGTATCCTCTTCGGTCAGCGACTCGCAGCTCACCGGTGTCGCCGGCGCTTCCCCCAGAATGGCGGAGAAGGGTTGGCTTGCGCCAATACCGGTTTCCTCGAGGTGAAGATAATGCGCGATGCGATGGGGAGTGCCAGCGGTCTCGCGCTCGATCTCCGCGACGCTGTCTTGGAACTCACTGGAGTAGAGCAGCACTGTCGGCGTGGTTTTTTCCACCAACGCGGCGAGCTCGCGGGCGTGCAACCGCCAATTGAATGCCGTGTGTAGAGCGCCGAGCTTCCCGCAGGCAAAGAAACAATCCAGGTGCTCGACGCCGTCGCGCGCCAAGATGGCGACGCGATCGCCTTTTTGGACATGCGCCACGCGTTCGAGCCAGTTAGCAAAGCGATTGGCGCGCTCGTTCATCTGCCGGTAGGTCAGACGCAATGCCGGCTGCCTGCCGGCGTCGATGAGGGCCAACTTTTCCGGCGAATAGAGCGCTCGCCGAGCTAGATAATCACCGATGTACATGGATCTCTACGATGTCCTGTTAATCGCCTCGCCGACAAATCGAGGCAGTCGTTCATGTCGCTTTATTTAAGTTTTCCTCATAGCGCTGGCCTCGCCGGGTTCCCACCAGCAACGCGGCAATGCTTCACCCGAGGGGAAAACGAGCTCGGACTTGGCGAACCACTGGGGATCTGGCATCTCCTCACCGTAATTGTACCGGCCAACCAATGCTTGATGGGCGGGATCGAAGAGGTCATTCAAACTCAAGATCTCAACGAGATGGTTATTTGCTGTGTGCTTTAGTAGCATGGAGAGCCTCCTAGCTCTGTGCGCCTTGCGCTATCTGCCGTCGCTCGCGACGTTTTTGAAACGGCTGCTGACGCGTGCGCTTCATTATCGCTCAGTGTCCGGGCATTTTCGAATACTGGCTTGAGTGGGGCGAATGGTGTACCCTTTTGCCGTCAGAAGGTATTGGTATAGAGAAGCTGTGCAACCATGGAATACGATATCAACTCGATCTACGCCGACCTCGCTAATCAACATCAGCATATCCGAACTCTGCTGCGCGATCTCAAGGAATGTGACCACGTGCATCTCGTTCCGATGCTGGAAGAGCTCAATACCGTGCTCGGGGATCATTTCAGCCGCGAGATGCGAACCGGCGGCTTCTATGAGGCCATTGGGGCCAAGGCTGTTGAGCATCGCAACGAGGTGCAGATGCTTGAGCGAGATCATATCCTGCTGCGCTCGAGCTTTCGCGGATTGCTGGCGCGTGCCAAGCTGGCATCCGATGCGAGCGAACCGGAGCTACTGAAAGAGGTTGCGGAAGTGGCCGAATGTCTCTACGACCACGAGCGTCGCGAGAACCAGATGGTGGAGGCACTGTTCCGTAAATGACTGTTCCCTGCTATGGGAACAGTCTGCCTATCGGCACCGCGCCGTAAGTGCAAGACAACCGGCTCAACTCCCTGCATACAATTAGGCGATAAATCCCCCTGCAAGGATGTGCCCTTCTCAGGGGGATGCACCGCTGGCGCCCTCGCAAGCATCCTATTCCTTTCTCGCTCGCGTATACTCACCGGCAAATGGTTGTCTTCGCAGCGGCCATGTCGTTGGGAGGCTATCAGTGGCCTCAGTGGTATAGTGCTGGCGCCATGGGTTGCAACGAGCAGTGGAAGGAGATGCTGTGATGTCCCTGAGTCGAAGAGATCTCGCCAATGCCATTCGTGCGCTGGCGATGGATGCGGTACAAGAAGCCGAGTCGGGTCATCCCGGTGCACCCATGGGGATGGCTGACGTGGCTGAGGTGCTATGGAATGATTACCTCAAACATAACCCGGCGAACCCGCGTTGGCCGGATCGGGACCGCTTCGTGTTATCCAACGGTCACAGCTCGATGCTCCTTTACGCTTTGCTGCATCTGACCGGCTATGACCTACCCATCAGCGAGATCAAGCGCTTTAGGCAGCTGCACTCGATGACACCGGGGCATCCCGAGTACGGCAAGGCGCCGGGCGTGGAGACCACCACCGGTCCGCTGGGCCAGGGGCTCGCCAACGCGGTGGGTATGGCGGTTGCCGAACGGGCGCTCGCGGCGCAGTTCAATCGCGATGACCACCTCATCGTGGATCACTACACCTATGTGGTGCTGGGTGATGGCTGCATGATGGAGGGTATCTCCCACGAGGCCTGCTCGTTTGCTGGTATGCAACAGCTGGGAAAGCTGATCGCCTTCTACGACGACAATGAAATTTCCATCGATGGGCGCGTCAGTGGCTGGTTTCGAGACGATACGCCGAAGCGTTTCGAGGCCTACGGCTGGCATGTGGTGCCAGCGGTGGACGGTCACGATCCGAACGCAGTGCGCCAGGCTATCGACGAGACCCGTTCGGTGGCTGATCGCCCCAGTTTGATCTGCTGCAAAACCATCATTGGCTGGGGTTCGCCGAACCAACAAGGCACCGAGGCCTGTCATGGTGCGGCGCTAGGCCAAGATGAGGTCGCCTTGGTGCGCGAGACCATCGGCTGGGAGCACCCCCCTTTCGTTATCCCTGACGCCTTCTATGCGGCGTGGGATGGGCGCTCAAAGGGGGCTGAGGCGGAGCGCGAGTGGACAGAGCGGTTGAACGCCTACCGCGAGGCGTACCCGCATCTTGCGCAAGAATTCGAGCGCCGCATGAGAGGGCAGTTGCCAGCAAGCTGGGTGGAAAAATCCCAGGCCTTTCTGGAAACGACGGCCGCACGGGATACGCCTGCCGCTGCCACGCGCAAGTCCTCCTTGGCGGCACTGAATGGGCTCGGAGCGGAGCTGCCGGAGCTGATTGGTGGCTCGGCGGATCTGACCGGTTCCAATCTAACCTCTTGGTCAGGCTCTAGCCCGCTGACCCGCGACAATCCCGGGGGCAACTATATTTTCTACGGGGTGCGCGAGTTCGCGATGTCGGCGCTCAACAACGGCATTGCGCTGCACGGCGGCTTCATTCCCTACGGCGGGACCTTCCTCATGTTTTGCGAGTACGCGTTCAATGCACTGCGCATGGCCTCGCTCATGGGGATCCGCAACATCTTCGTCTACACTCACGATTCCATCGGGGTGGGGGAGGACGGGCCTACCCACCAGCCGGTGGAGCAAGTTTCCAATCTTCGGCGCATGCCGAACATGCAGCTCTGGCGTCCCTGCGATGCGTTGGAGTCTGCCGTGGCCTGGAAGGCGGCTATCGAGCGCGCCGACGGGCCGACGTGTCTGATATTCACTCGCCAGACGGTGCAGCATGAGGTGGCCGGGACGGCCAACATCGACGACATTTGTCGCGGCGGTTACGTGCGCCTCGACTGCGACGGGGTGCCGGAAGCAATCGTGATCGCCACCGGCTCCGAAGTGCCTCTGGCGACTAACGCGGCCAACGCCCTCAATGAGCGTGGGCGGCGCGTTCGCGTGGTATCGATGCCCTGCACTCAGGTATTCGACGCACAAGACCGAGCCTACCGGGAGGCGGTGTTACCGAGTGCGGTGACGTCACGCGTGGTGGTGGAGGCCGGGCTGACCGAGGGGTGGTGTCGGTATGCGGGGGCCGCGGGCAAGATCATCGGTATCGACGGCTTCGGTGAGTCGGCACCGTGGAGTGTGGCGTTCGAGCATTTCGGGTTTACGCAAGAGAACGTGGTCGCTACGGTGGAGAAATTACTGGCCAGCGCCCGTTCTTAGAAGCTGGCTCAATTACAGCCAAGCTGTCTATAGGATCAAGGATCAATGGGGTCAGACTCGATTGAATTTCAATCGAGTCT
>JBAPTW010000134.1:0-1596 GCA_049282355.1 Gammaproteobacteria bacterium
CATTGGCTGTTCGATGCCGTATCCATTGTCTTGCAACAAAAATAGGCAGCTTCACGTGTAGCTTTATTTCACACATTTCAAAGGGCGTCGTATGACGATGGCGCATTAAGTAACGTATTAATCCTCTATCGGTACTTGTTTTTTTTGTTCCAACCCCATAAGATACTCTTGCAGCTTGTACAATTGCATTGTCATCACCCATGTAATCGATAACTCGAATAAATCCATGATCTAACACTTCAATTGGCTCATAGAGAAGATCTTCTAGCGCAGGCACGCAGGCCCGATGAGTCATTTGTTCGCTCGCACGTACGCGGCGAATCTCTGCAACCTGCTCCGGAGACAATTTCCTGCCCATAGCAATTTACCTTACCTCGCCAAACCCCTAGTGCACTGACACAAACAGAGGATTCACAGGGGGCTCGATCCATGCGATTCTGAGGGCATGGCTCAGACCGTTTGTATCTTGCTCCCAGCCGAAGACCGCGCGCGCTTGGCCGTCGTCATCGGCGATCGAAACCGCCCGCGGAAGCATATTCAGCGGGCTCGCATCATTGTTCTGTCGGCGGACAGACTGCCTGTCATCGACGTGGCTCGCCAGACAGGCGTCGGCCGACCAACGGTATGGCGATGGCAGCATCGCTTCGCCGAGGAAGGGGTGGAGGGCTTGCTGCGCGACAAGACGCGCAAGCCCGGTAAGCCTCCCCTCTCGGCGGAGACGATCGCCAAGGTTGTTGCCCCGCCGTGCAGCGAGCCTCCCGGCGAAGCCACCCATTGGTCGGGTCGCATGGTCGCCGACGGCGTCGGCGTCTCGCTTCGTGCCGTGCAACGCATCTGGACGGCGCATCGTCTCCAGCCCCACCGTATCCGCACCTTCAAGAAGTCCAATGATCCTGCCTTCGCCGAGAAGGTCGAGGACATCGTCGGCCTCTACATGAACCCGCCCGCCCATGCCGTGGTCGTCTCGATCGACGAAAAAACCCAGATCCAGGCCCTCGATCGCACCCAGCCCGGCCTGCCGCTGAAGCCCGGGAAGTGCGGTACCATGACCCACGACTACAAACGCAACGGCACCACCACCCTGTTTGCCGCCCTCAACGTCCTCGACGGCAGCGTCATCGGACGCTGCATGCCGAAGCATACCCACAAGGAATTCATCAAGTTCCTCAACGCCGTCGAACGCGCCGTCCCGGCCGGCAAGATCATCCACGCCATCGCCGACAACCACGCCACCCACAAGCACGCCAAGGTCAGGGAATGGCTCGCCGATCACCCGCGCTGGGTCTTCCACTTCACCCCCACCTCCGCTTCCTGGCTCAACGCCGTCGAGGGCTTCTTCTCCATCCTCACCCGCCGGCGCATCCGCCGCGGCACCTTCACCTCGGTCTCCGACCTCCAGCACGCCATCCGCCGCTACATCCGAGAGCACAACCACACCCCAAAACCCTTCGTCTGGACCAAGCCCGCCGAAACCATCCTCGCCAAACTCAACCGCCTGCCTGTAACATCTGAATGAGTCAGTGCACTAGTTCACCCCAGCGGAAGTTCTAACACATTTATGCGGCCAGGGGTTTGCCTTGATAGGTCCATTTGAAT
>JBAPTW010000135.1:0-21926 GCA_049282355.1 Gammaproteobacteria bacterium
CGCCACTCCCGTGCAGCCGCGCCCGCCAGCTCCGCTGCGGAGAACTGCGCGCTCAAGGTCTCGCCCGCCTCGGCGAGCGCACTCAGGAAATCCCGCGCCGACCGGGCGGCATACACGGCCATGTAACCCGCCAACAGCAGGATCGGCTCGCGCCACCACGGATCCTCTAACCGGCTCGCGAGGAAAGCGAGGATCGCCTCGCGGCTTACTCGCCCAGTGACCTCACTTAAGTAGCGCGCCACCAGGAACTCTTGGAAGGTCAAGTGAATGAAGCGGTACACCCTATTGCGCTCTTCCAGCACACTGCCGCGCTGGCGCGCGTGGCTGAGAAAATCATCGATGCGCAGTTTGAATTCCGCTTCCTGGCGCAAAACCGCCTTCAGCGCGGGCTCCTCGATCTCGCGACCCTGATCGCGGCCCTGCTGGTGCATGTGCAAAGCGAGATGCTGTGCCATATCGCGATAGGGCTTCCAATTGGTCGAAAGCTCGCGGACATCGCGCTCTTCGCGCCCATAGTCCACCTGCAGCAGCGCATTGATGGCCTTGTCGAACAGATCGGCGCGCTCGTCTGGCAGCGTGCGGTTGTTCACATGCACAATCAGCAGCAGCCGCACCATCAGCGGGCTGGCGACGAGCGTCTCGGCATACTCGCCTAGGCGTGCGCGGTGCTCGTCCTCCAGCCGGCGAATCCCGTCCAGCAAATCCTGGACCCGATCGGCGCGTAACGGCGCATCGTGCGGGTAAATGCAAGCATAGGCTTGGCGCACCATCGGCGCGATGTGCTGCTCGAAGTCGAGCGGCTGCACGGCGACCTCATGGAAATTCGCCCCCAGCGCCGTACGCCCGCTACGGTAGGCAACGGTGCGGCAGGTGACGACGACGCGCATGGCTTCCCGTCCGCTCACCAGCTCTTCCACCGCTTGGCGCACCTCGGCGCGCTCATGCTCGTTGGCCACTTCATCCAGCCCATCGAGCAGGAGAAGGATGTCCCGTCCGTCTTTGAGCAGTTGCACGAAGAAGTCGGTGGGGAGATCGAAGTCGGCCTGCTTGCTGATCAGGTGGTGCGAGATGAAGTAGCCCAATGTGCCGGCGCGCGCGGGGGAGGTGGCCGGTAGGTTGCGGCGGTAACGGGCGAAGGACGCGAGCGGCACCAAGATCGGCAGCGGCAGCCCACGCGAAGCGATGGTGAGGCCGAGGCGTGAGCGCGCCGGTTCGGGCTCGCCAGTGAGCAGTGAAGTGGCCAGCGCCCAGGCCATGTGCAGCAGCACGGTGGTCTTGCCGGACCCCGGCCCGCCGATGATGACCAGATGATTGCCCAGCCCGAGCACCTCGTTCAAGGCGATATCGCCTTCGCGGTCAGAGGACTTCATGTCCCCGGCATCCCCGTGCCTGCGCTCCTGCATCTCGCCAAGGCGTGGCACTGATCTGGCCCGCAGCGGCACATAGGCCATCTCAAGCGGCAGCCGCACCACCGGTGCCCCGCCCGCCCGTTCGATGCCGCGCAGCTCGATGCACTCGGTGCGCGAGCGCAGCCAGCGCAGGTAGCCCGCGACCTGTTGGGCGATCTGCTCTTTGGAAAGCTGGCCGCCGGCGGCGCCGTAGTAGTTGGTGACGATCTGTGTGCCCGTGATGATAGTGTCCGCGTTGTCCCCTACCTTGACGCTTCGCTCACCCAGTGCCTCGCCGCCGCCCTGGGCGAGTGCACCCGAGCCGCTCAGGTTGGCTTGCTGCGCAGTGCTGAGCTTAGCCTGCAACTCAGCAATCTGCCGTTGCAGCCTCTCGATGTCCTTCCGATCAGATGATTGGGGTCCCATGACACGCGGCTCAACTACCTTTCACCTTATCCAAAACAAACTGGGTCACCGGCCCGGCGATGGCACGCAGGATCGGCGCGGCAAACAGGCTGACGACGGCTCCCACCGCGCCCGGCACCATCGCTACCAAACCGTCCAGGATCTTGGCTACCTTACTGTCATCGGCGTGCTGGCCCTTGGCGACCTCGACCTTGAGCGCCTGGACTTGTTGCACGGCCGCCGCCTGCTTGTCCCGAGATGCATGCTGTGCGACCGCTGCCAAGAGCGGTGCAAACAGCGGCTCCAGATCGCGCGGTGAGGTGCCGAAGGTCAGCTTGTCGCGACCAATGAAATCACCACCGCCAGTATCCACGCCGCCGCCGACGTAGGTGCCACCCGCGGTATTGATGTGTGTCTGTGTTCCGGTGTTGATATTGCCGACGTTCTTGCCGCCGACATAAACCCCGCCAGCACCGACTGCATGGCCCGGGCCTTGGGCGATGGCGCCGCTGCCAGTGAGGTTCGCCCGGTAGGTGGTGCCATGTTCACCGGCCTCACCCGGGTCCGGGTTGAATTCGATGAATCCGCGCGCCACCAGCTTGTCCAGTTGCCGATTGAAATGAGAAGTCAGTTGGTCGACGTTTTTGTAGCGGGTGTAGAAATGTCCCAGGGCCTTTAGCTTCTCTTGGAATGCGAGGAGGCTCAGCCAGTCCTTGTCGTTGGCGCTTCCCATGCTGCTCGCCGCATCTTTGAAATAGGTAAAGATGAACGGTTTATGGGTGGCCTGAAACTGGCCGAAGGCGGTCTCGAACTCTTCTGCCGTGTATGGTCCCACCTTGGTCCAGAACAACATGACGAAGACATCGCACCCGCGAATGGCCGCGTTGTACTCGTCCTGCAGCCGAGTCCTCGAAACCGCGTCGAGGAAGTCTTCCCACACGATGAGCTCGAGAAAGACACCGCGCTCGACCCAACCCTTATTCTTGCGATTGACGAAGATCTCGAATTCCTTTCGCTCGTCGCTTAATTCGGCGGAGGAAGCGAGAAAGAGCTTCTTCCTAATCATCGAGGTGGTCCCTTGTTTTCGATGACATATAGTGTAGGCATGATGGGGATGCGACGCACTCATCTCGACAAAACGATTCGAGCCAAAGGATACGGATTTCTTGGGGGTGATACTCGCCTTACAGCGTTTCGTGGTGGACCGATAGTCAAGCCGTAACTGACATCTCGGGTGCTAACCGCCGAATGATTGCCAGGCGTCGATGGCTGCCTACTACCTTCTTACGCTAAAAGACTGGGAAACTGGCGGTCAGATTTTTTACTATGCTGAACTGATCCGACTGTGCTACGTCCCCTATTACGCAAGGCGTTGCTACAACAAGGACTCTCGTTCATAAGGCCAACGTGGTTCTCAATGCGGTGTCGACAGGCTCCATTTCGGTGCAACGTCCGATGACCTTATCCATCTCCCTTTCCAGCACTGTCGCCAAATTGTCCGTTACGACAACAGAATCTGTGAGCAATCCCATCCTCCTGCCGAGATCGCTGTTTTTGTGCACGAGCACTCTTGTTTGGCCTGTTCTGGTGAGGTTAGACGTGATCATGGCAACGATTCGCTGGTTTAGGCCGGTGTTCAGCCTATCCGCCTGAACCACCATGGCCGGCCGCCTCTTATACGTCCTGAGATCGGAATTCGGGAAGCGCACTAAGACGACATCGCCGCGCTTACAGTTCATCGTACGCATCCATTCCCGGCGCGTTCCAATCTTCTTCGAAGGTCCGCAGGCGCATTCGCGTTTCCAACGCTTCTTCAAGCGACCAACCGAGCTCACTGAGTGGCCGCCCCCCTGGTATCACACCCGAGGTCGTCACATCAACCGTCCTGAGGGATTCCCATGCCTCCGTGAACACTTCAGTGCTCGATACGGTCGTAACCACCGGCAACCCCATCCCCAAGTACTGCAGCAAGGCCAGGAAATCAGTCGTCGGTTGTGTTGATTCCAGATAATCTTCACGCCAGTTGCCAGAGAACTGGCCGAGCCAGGTGCTGCCCCCATCCCCCCCAATGGCGGTGGATGCTCTAGTCACCATCGAACCTCCTCTCTAGATCACCCTCGATCAACTTAAAGAACCAATCATCCGTAATGGTGTGTGCAGCATCGAGCCACACCGCAAACTCGTCCGGCATTGCTTCGACGTCCGGCCCTTTGGTGTGAACCATTGTCTCCCACAGCAGCGCGGGCTTCATCTCCTTTTGCCCAGTCGCGAACCGTACGGTCACCATGGCTTTCGGATCACCGCAGGCATATGCCGAATGCCAGCTGAAATGACTCGGTGTCGTCTGAACCTGGTTGTCCTTGAACAGGCTTTCCGGGAGAGCAATGGAGACCTTCATCTTGTCTTGGAGAAACTTGTATACATCCTCCGCATAATAGTCGAACTCAACTGCGTCGATGTAGCGAAGAAGGAGGCTGTCCACCTTCAGATCTGCCGGCCTTGGATGTGCATCGAAAAGCTTCGCAACCGCAATTAGCGAGCGCGCGCGAAAGTCGTCCCAGATGTATTTCTGAGTATCGTTGACCGTCATGATCCCCGGCCCGATCTGCACAAGCGGCCAGTCGCCTGCCGCTTGCCGGAATCGGTGTTGGACAATATGGGCCGACATCTCATCCGGGATCATGGCGCTTGGAAGCTGTTCATGTTCGGGATAGTCGCCCGACAGCCGTTCGTACAAGCGTCCTATCAATAACTTGTAATGCGGGTCCAACCGCAGGTTGGGAGCCGGTGACGTCAGCGCCCATTTCACTTCCAGAATAGTTTCCACCAAGGGTTTATTTTTCAGTATCTTGCTACGCATTGCCGTGCCCCAAACCTTTCATTGGCTCATAGTTCATTTCCGATGGCCATCACGCGCCGGCCGACGATGCCATGTCCCACGGCAGCGCCGAACACGTTCATTAGGCGATTACCTATCCGGTCCGGTGGGCGGGCTCTGCTCCACCTCGGCGACGGCCGCTATGTCGCGGTACAGCCAGGCGATGAACAGCTTGTAGCCAACGGCGAGTACCACCGCCCCGACGAACAGGCCGATGACGCCCGACAGGATCATGCCGCCAATCGCGCCGATCAGTATCACGAGCATCGGGATGTTAACCCCGCGTCCGAGAAGCAGCGGCTTGAGGAAGCTGTCGCTAGCCCCTACGATGAGGCTCCAAATGGTGAACACGACCGCAGGAAGGGTACTCTCGACCGAGAACACATAGACGATGACGGGTCCCAGCACCAGGATCGGCGGCAGCTGCACAATCGCGAGCAACAACACCAGCAGCGCCCACAGCCCCGCGCCTGGCACATCCACCACCAGCATCCCGATACCCGCCAGCATGGCTTGGATGAGTGCCACGCCGAGCACCCCCTGCGCCACACTGCGTACGGTCGCCCCGGCGATGTCCGCAAACTCGGCGCCCTGCTCCCCCGCCAGCCGGGTCGCAATCCGGCGCACCGTGGCCTTACCGCCCTCGTCGTTCGCCAGCAGGATACCCGCGATGATGATGGCCACGATGAACTGGAGAACGCCGACGCCGAGCCCGCCGAGGGCACTCAGCAGCCACCCCCCTAGCGCTTTGAGCTGCGGTGCCGTCTGTTCGATGGCGGCCACCAGGTTTTCGCTGGCGAGGCGCCAGAAGGCGTGCAGCCGCTCTCCCACCAGCGGCCAGCCAGCGACCGCATCCGGAGGCGGGGGCACCTTGACCGTACCCGCCCCAATGCCGTCCGCCAGTCGCTGGGCGGTGTCGATGAGAGAGACCCCAAGCATGATCGTCGGAACGATGAGCAGGGCCAGCACCAGCAGGGTGAGCACGATCGCAGCGCGGCCGCGCCGGCCGCCGAACAACCCGAGCAGGCGCCGGAACAGCGGGTGAATCGCCACGGCGATGATGATCCCCCAGAGCACTGGGTTCAAAAATGGACGAAAGATGCTGAAGCACCAGGCCGCCAGCACCGCCACCAGCCCGATGCGGATGGCAGCCTCGACGGCCCGTTCCAGGAAGCCTTGATCGGTCGCCGGGTGCGGAGCGCTGTTCATTCACTGTCCCTCTGTTGCGACTCAACCCTGCCGCTTGCTGGCGCCGGCAAGGTTGCGCACGAATTACTGGTGGCGGGTCATCTATTACCGAACCTCTGCTCTGTGAGAAAGCGCAGTCCACTGCAAATTATCATCAACGACGGCGCGGCGGGAGGAGCACACAGAACAAATGCCTACTTTCATAGACATTATGTCCTCTAAAGAAAGACAAGGCACCTGATAATCGTTCGCAAGCAACCGCCTAAAGAGGCCCTGATCAGCGCATTACGCCCTGATGAGCACATTGGGTTTCGTAAATAAGTATTTTAAATTCAAATGGTTATGGGTATTTTCCCAGCCTGTATCCAAACCTGGCACGGCCTTAGCAGAACCTCAAGCGAAGGCAAGTTAAATTATTTTCAGCAACGTTTCAGAGCATTGAGGAGAGTAACATGAGCTACGGTATCGATTTCAAGGCAGGTGGAGACGCAACCGCAACGGCCGAGGGCCAGCAGTCCAACTACGATTCCGCGAAGTTGATCAACAAGGGGCTTGACCTGGGCGTGGCCAACCCTGACATCCAGACCGATGAGGACTTCACGGTTCAGGGCCAAAACGTGCAGGCCGGTGCGTTCGGTGGCGACGGCGGGAACGACAACGTCTATCAGAACCTCGCCGTCTAACGCCTAACGGCAACCCTCATGCAAAAGCCTCGGGGATCTCTCCCCGAGGCTTTTGTTGTTACCGAGCCACCATTGCTTTTCTGTCCCGCTCCCGGCGCGAGCCTTCCCCTAACCACGACCCTACCCCGGTGGTCCTGCGGTTTCCCCGCCCAGTAGGCCCATGGCGAGGGTGCAGAGGGCGGTCGCCCTACCCTCCTCAACAAAAACGCCTAAGGCGACGCGAGAAAGGCAAAGACGGAATACAATAAAATCATCCAGCAAGCGCCGAGAAAGGCAATCGTTACCCACGTTCCTACGCGGTCAATGGCGTGGTCTGGGCGCTCGGCAATGATATCTCTCATGGAAGACGCTCCGTGGTGTCGTCGTGACGAACTTACATTTAGTATACTTCACACGAGCGCGGCCATGGTTTGATCGAGGTCATGTGAGGTGCACGCGTTTGGGAGCGAAGTGGCGCTCCACCTCCCCGCTTCCCTGTGTGTGCCTGCCTCAGAGGCCGAGATGTCGCCTCAATTCGCACAAACATGCGTGATCGGGGCGCGTTTCTCAAGACTTCCATATCCTTCCGGCAATCACCGTCAAGCTAACGGACCCGCGGATCCGAATATCAATCGTGCGAATCGCGACGGGCTAGGGCTCGGACTGAGGTATCGGTATTTGGTGAGGGCCGCCGGCAGCGAGCAACTCCCGGTGCACGTTGGCTAACCTGTTGGCCCGCAAACAAAAACGCCCGGGCCGGCAACACAGAGGCCCTTTGGGGCCCATTATCTGACATCAAGCGCTTCCTCGGCCCCACATTGACTGCAAATGTCTAAGCGATAACGCCCACTATCACTATCGGAAGTGGATTGTCCTTACAAGAGTCCCTGAGCGAACTTGGCTTAAGTCACGGGGTGCAGCTCTTTGAGCCTGGGGAGCGTAGCTGATAATCCAGCACACCGCCCTGCCGATCGATTTGAACCGCGCAACAGCGAAGCAGCGCTTGCTTGAGTTTGGCGCGACCCCGCTGAACGCGTGATTTCATGCCCGACGTAGAGAGACCGAGGCGCCTTGCCGCGACCGGCTGGGCTAAGCCTTCGATGTCCGTCAGTCGAAGCGCTTCGCCATAAGGTTCGGGCAGACTTCGAATCATCGGAAGGAGACATTGAGCGAGCTCGGCCGATGCCTCCTCGGCCGCTGACTCGCGCTTGTCTTGATCCGCTGCATCGAGTTGCGCCATCGCCTTCTGTTGCGCTGAACGCCGGCGATAGTGGTCAGCGATGGCACTGGCGGCAACACGAAACAGCCAGGCCGAAGGATTCGCGGCTGTTTCGAGCTGCCCTTGATGCTGAACGAGGCGCAGCAAAATGTCCCCGAGCACGTCGTCTGCCGAAGCCGAATCCACTCGTCGGCGGACGTACGCGCTCAACCTTCCCTCAAAGGCGGTCCAAGCCTCGGCGGTCGAGCTCCGCGGCGCCATCATGACCGGTGCCCCTCAACTGCAGCAGGCCTTTCCCACGGCTTGAGCAACATTGCACTTATCCACACCATCCGACCCCGGTTCCTCCGTCGGGGCGTCGTTGGTGATTCGATACCATTCCCAGCGCAATCCCTGCGGTTCTTGCGACCAAAGCTTGTCCTGGGTGGCGTGGCAGCAGGTCTCGTCGCGCTGGACTTGATCCAAGATACCTTGCTCAAGAAGACGCCTGGCGGTGCGGTCAATCTGCTCGGTCTCGAACACTTCGACCCCCACATGATGCAACCGCTCGGTGGCGTCGGGGTTCTCAAAGAGCACAAGCTTCAGCGGGGGGCTCTCGATGGCGAAGTTCGCATACCCCGCACGCCGCTTGTGGGGTTGGGTGTCGAACAGTTTCGCATAATAGGCGACGGCGTCATCGATATTCTGCACGTTTAAGGCGAGTTGGATGCGCATGGTGTCTCTCCTGTAGGCTCGATCGACGGTCGGCTATGCTGGTGGGTCACATTCCGTGATATCGCTCTCATAGACGCACGACCCAGCCAAAGGACGCAGGGTTTTTCCTGCGACGATGTCGGCGGCCAAGCTTTATAACCCGCCGCGGTTGACCCCCTTCACCCTGAATCCACCCAAGTATCGGGGCTAAAGGAACCACAGCCCGTGTGGACAAGCCTCGATGTTCGAAGGGTCAAGCCTGGAAGAGCGAAGCCAATTCTTTTCTCTACAGGCGCCAACCGACAACTTTGGTGATAACCGGTGCGCCCAGCGGCGGCTGCCCTTTCCTTCGCAACTTGCCCTTGACATAACTTTTGCATTTCTAGAATATTGGAAACATGGACAAACCACAAGCGATCACTGCCCTGAGCGCGCTTGCTCAGGAAACCCGCCTCGACATCTTTCGCTATCTTATTGAAGCCGGTTCCCAGGGTGTTCCAGCGGGTCAAATCGGCGAGCATCTGAATGTTCCGTGGGCCACACTCTCTTTTCACCTCAAGACACTGCAACACGCGGGCCTGCTGGAGCGCAAGCGCGAGAGCCGTTCCATTATCTACTCGGTTAACTTCACCACCATGGAGGCCCTCATGGGTTACCTCACGGAGAACTGTTGCCGGGGACATCCAGAGACTTGCGGGCTGGCCGTGCGCGAGTCCCCTGAGGCGAACGATACACCGCGAGGCACCTTCACCAAGAGTAAAAGGGCCAGTAACCAATGAAGATCCCCCGCGATAAACGCTACCACGTCTTGTTCCTTTGCACCGGCAATTCCTGCCGTTCGCAGATGGCCGAGGGCTATGCCAGAACGCTCGGCGGTGGGAATATTGAAGCCCAATCGGCTGGTATTGAGGCCCATGGGCAGAATCCGCGCGCGATTGCGGTGATGGCCGAAGCGGGCATCGACATCTCGAGCCAGCAATCGACGCGCCTCACTGAGGGGATGCTCACCTGGGCCGACCGGGTCGTTACGGTGTGCGGCCACGCCGACGAGTCTTGCCCGGTACTGCCGCCCGGGACCCAGAAGGAGCACTGGCCACTGGAAGACCCGGCCAAAGCCGCCGGCACCGAAGAGCAGATCATGACCACCTTTCGCGCAACGCAAGAGGAGGTGAAGCAGCGGGTGACCGAGCTCTTGGAGCGCTTGCGCACGGAACCGCCCGCACATGGTTCTGGCACCGGCCAAGAAGCAATCTCGAGCGAATCCACAGCCTGAGTTGAACCACTGCAAGGAGCACAACGCCCATGAGCGCCCAATGTGAAACCACAGCCAAACACCCCGCCCGCGCCGAGATGGGGTTTTTCGAGCGCTATCTCTCGGTGTGGGTGCTCCTCTGCATCCTCGCGGGTATCGCCCTCGGCTCGTTGCTACCCCAGCCCTTTCAGCTCATCGGCCGCTTGGAACTCGCCCAGGTCAATTTGCCGGTGGCGTTGCTCATCTGGCTGATGATCATCCCCATGCTGCTGAAGATCGACTTTGCGGCCCTGCATGAAGTGCGGCAACACTGGAAAGGGATCGGAGTGACCCTGTTCGTGAATTGGGCGGTGAAACCCTTTTCCATGGCACTGCTCGGCTGGATCTTCATCCGTGGTCTCTTCGCGCCCTGGCTGCCGGCCGAGCAGATCGATTCCTACATCGCCGGTCTCATCCTGCTCGCCGCGGCACCCTGCACGGCGATGGTGTTCGTCTGGAGCCATCTAAGCGACGGCGAGCCGCACTTCACCTTGAGCCAGGTGGCCCTCAATGACACCATCATGATCTTTGCGTTTGCGCCCTTGGTTGGGCTACTGCTCGGCCTCTCGGCGATCACGGTGCCCTGGGACACCTTGTTCCTCTCCGTCGTCCTCTACATCGTTATTCCCGTGGCACTTGCCCAAGGCTGGCGGCGCTACTTGTTGCATCGGGGAGGAGAACCCGCCCTGCAGGCGCTGCTAAGGCGCCTGCATCCCGTTTCCTTGAGCGCGCTGTTGGCAACGCTGGTGCTGCTGTTTGGATTTCAAGGCGAACAGATCCTGAAACAGCCGCTCATCATCGTGCTCTTGGCGGTGCCGATCCTTATTCAGGTGTATTTCAACTCGGCTCTCGCCTATTTGCTGAACCGCCAGTTTGGTGTGGCGCACCGTGTGGCAGGACCTTCGGCGTTGATCGGCGCCAGCAACTTCTTCGAGCTGGCGGTGGCCACCGCCATCGCCTTGTTCGGCTTCGAGTCCGGGGCGGCGCTCGCCACCGTGGTCGGGGTGCTCATCGAGGTGCCGGTGATGCTCTCGGTGGTGCGTATCGTGAATCGAAGCAAGGACTGGTACGAGCGCCGTGCGACCGAGATGGCACCTGTTTGAGCACAGAAATGGGGACCAGTCAGGGCCTCGTTCCTCGAAGCGTGGATTGCCGTGGACGGCCAGACCCCGGTTAGCCTTCGGATTCTTTAGCGGCGGGCCCCTCTAGACGCCGCGCATCTCGCTGCCGCGCTTTGACCCGGGAAATCAGCGCTCGAATCCTCACAGCGGGCATGGTATGCTGTTATCGCTTCGTCTTATGCGTCCTCGTCTAAGCGATCGCTCGCCCCGACTAGACGTATAGGCCAAGGCATCGCGGACCGATGGGGTTGCGGGCCACGGTGTGAATTGGGATTAGGGTAGCAGCTGGGGAGTACACTTAACATTTCTCCGCCCGCGGCACCATGTCGACCTTCATTGGCCATTACAGAGCCCTGTCCATCCGGCTTGATAACAAAGCGACAGGCGTGCCACCATAGCCGCCAGGCCCGCTTGGCGGCGCTTGATAACCCCTACCTAACGACAGCAACGTAAGGAAAGAGAAACCACATGAAATATGCTTCTAAAACTTTAACTGCCGCCTTGATTGTCGGCGCTTCAGCTCTGCCCCTGCAATTCGCCGATGCGTGGGGTGGCGGCGGACCCTGGGGCGGCAACATGTTCGGCATGGACATGGGACAAAGCACCGGCGGCGGCTGGGGCGGACCCGGGTACGGCGGTGGTGGTCCCTGGGGAGGACCCGGTTATGGCGGCGGCTGGGGTGGACCCGGCTACGGTTATGGCGGCTATGGCGGCGGCTATGGCTACGGGTATCCCGGCTATGGCATGGGAGGCTATCCTGCCCAGGGGGGGCAAGTGCAAGGGCAGGGACAGGGTCGCTAGACCGTCCCGAAAACCACGCAACGCACAAGGACGTGCGTTGCTCGTCTTCTGCGAGGCTGTTTTAAGCCGCCGCGACGCGGCCTAGCTGTAAGATACGACGAGGCGCGAGCACCACCCAACACCACCATCAGGTGGCGCAGCCGGTTTATCTACAAGCGCTCAGCTCGCAAAATATCTCTCATCAAGCCTCCCGATACACCTCGCCGCCCTGCCCCTTGAATTCCTCGGCCTTCTCCTTGAGCCCTGCCTCGATCGCGGCTTGAACCTCCGGGAGCCCCTCGCGCTCGGCATAGCGACGCACATCCTGCGTGATCTTCATGGAGCAGAACTGCGGTCCGCACATGGAGCAAAAATGGGCCAGCTTATGCCCCTCCTTCGGTAGGGTCTCGTCGTGAAAAGCCTGCGCCGTCTCGGGATCGAGCGCCAGGTTGAATTGATCTTCCCAGCGAAACTCAAAGCGCGCCTTCGACAAGGCATTGTCCCAGCTGTGCGCACCTGGGTGCCCTTTGGCCAGATCCGCCGCGTGGGCGGCAATTTTGTAGGCGATGAGTCCCTCTTTGACATCTTTGCGGTTAGGCAATCCCAGATGCTCCTTTGGCGTCACGTAGCAAAGCATGGCGGTACCATACCAGCCGATCATGGCCGCCCCGATGGCGGAGGTGATGTGGTCATAGCCGGGGGCGATGTCGGTGGTCAAAGGACCCAACGTATAAAACGGCGCCTCAAAGCACTCGCTCAGCTCCCGATCCATGTTCTCCTTGATAAGTTGCATGGGAACATGTCCCGGCCCCTCGATCATCACCTGGCAGTCATGCGCCCAGGCAACCTGCGTCAGTTCGCCAAGTGTCGTTAGCTCGGCAAACTGAGCCTCATCGTTGGCATCGGCAATCGAGCCGGGCCGCAGGCCATCGCCCAAGGAAAAGGCGACGTCATAGGCCTGCATGATCTCGCAAATCTCTTCGAAATGCGTAAACAAGAAGCTTTCCTGATGGTGGGCGAGACACCATTTGGCCATGATCGAGCCGCCGCGAGAAACGATACCGGTCAACCGGTTCACCGTGAGCGGAATGTGCGCCAGTCGCACCCCGGCGTGGATGGTAAAGTAGTCGACACCCTGTTCAGCCTGCTCGAGCAACGTATCCCGGAACATTTCCCAGGTCAGCTCTTCGGCTTTCCCATCCACTTTTTCCAGCGCCTGATAGATGGGCACCGTGCCGATCGGCACCGGGCTGTTACGGATGATCCACTCACGCGTCTCGTGGATGTGCTTACCCGTGGAGAGATCCATCACCGTGTCTGCCCCCCAGCGGGTCGCCCAAATCATCTTCTCCACCTCCTCTTCGATGGAAGAGGTCACTGCCGAGTTGCCGATGTTGGCATTGACTTTCACCAGGAAATTGCGACCGATGATCATCGGTTCCGTCTCCGGATGATTGATGTTGGCCGGAATGATGGCGCGCCCCGCGGCCACCTCCTGGCGCACAAAATCTGGCGTCACCTGCTCCGGCAGACGAGCGCCGAAACCCATGCCGGCGTGGCGCCGCTGAAGTAGCTCCGCAGTCGCGAGTTCCCGGAGCATGTTTTCGCGAATGGCGACAAATTCCATTTCCGGAGTAATGATGCCTTGCCGCGCATAGTGCATTTGCGTGACATTGTTTCCGGGCTTGGCGCGGCGCGATTTCAACGCCGGCGCAAAGCGCAGATGCGCCAGCCGCGCGTCGTGCGCACGGCGTCGACCGTATTCGGAGCTGGCATCGCCGGGCGGGCGCGTATCACTGCGGTCGTCGATCCACGGATCGCGGATTCGCGATAACCCTTGGCGAATGTCCACCCCGGCCTGGGGATCCGTGTAGGGGCCGGAGGTGTCATAGAGGTAGACGGGCGGATTGCTCGCTAGGCCGCCGTGTGTCCGGGTCTCGGCGAGATCGATCCGGCGTATCGGTACACGAACGTCTGGCCGACTGCCCGTCAAGTAAATTTTCTGGGATTTCGGAAACGGCGCGATGATGCTGGGATCGACCTTGGCTGTATGACTTAGGATCTTTTCTGGGATTGCGCTCATTGAGTTGCACCCTCTCTACGCTTGCCTGCGTAGCTCCAATCTCGATCCCACCGACGCCTCCTCGGCCTGTGGCTGGGGCATCGCGAACATCGAGCGTTAAATTGTTAGATTGCGCCTAACTGCGCGGTTACCGCAACGGGCTAATTGACCGCCGCTGATGAAAACGTTGTCAAGTAGGCTCGAACATCGACAAGCTATATAATACTAAGCTTGTTCGCAACCTGGCAGCTGCAAAGCCCATTGCCGCCAAGCAGCCGCCGTGCAATCGCATTTCTGACGGTGCCATCCATGAATTTCCAGCGTGCGCGTTTCAATATGGTCGAGCAGCAAATCCGCACCTGGGATGTGCTGGACCAACGTGTGCTCGACATCATTCGAGATACCCCTCGCGAAGACTATGTACCCGAAGCATTTCGCAAGCTAGCCTATGCTGACACCAGTATTCCGCTAGAAGAAGGCGAGGTCATGATGCCGCCAAGGGTGGAGGCCCGACTTCTGCAAGCACTTCAATTAAAGCCCGATGAGCACGTGCTGGAAATCGGGACCGGCAGCGGTTATTTGACGGCGCTTCTCGCCCAGCTTGCAGGTCGGGTCGTTAGTGTGGAGATCTCCGAGACCCTTGCGGCGCGAGCCCGTGCCGCACTAGAGGCCCACGTCGTTAAAAACGTTGTGGTGGAGGTTGGAGACGCCGTTCGTGGATGGGAGAGTGCCGCCCCTTATGACGCCATAGCCGTGACCGGCTCCCTACCCATGATGGAGGAGAAGTTCCAACTTCAGTTGAAGCGTGGCGGTCGTGTTTTCGTCATTGTCGGTCAGGAGCCCGCCATGGAGGCGCTGCTGATAACCCGCATCGGCCAAGACGATTGGTCGAGCGAAAGCCTGTTCGAAACGGTCTTGCCCCCCTTGCGGGGCGCCAGAGAACCAGATCGTTTTGTACTCTAGGGCGAGGAAGCTGTTTTTTCAAAACTACTGCACTTGTCGTCGCGAAATAGTTTTCAAACAGCTCCTTCGAGAGGCTCCGGCCACGGACGAACGTCTGTCGCCACTGCGCTTACGCTGAGAGGCACGAATGAGCAAGCCGTTTCCTTTGGTGGTGTTATGGGCAGCCCTGCTGCTCCTGCCCAACGCTTATGCAATTGACCTTGTCGGCGCCTTTCGCTTAGCGCAGGAAAACGATCCCCGGTATCTTGCGGCCGGCGCCGAAAACCAAGCCAATCAAGAACTCCTGCCTCAGGCTCGCTCATTCCTGCTGCCCAATGTCAGCGCCAGTGGGGAGCTGACAGGCAACCGATTGGATGTGGTCGAGTCAACGTTTACCCGCACCGGAATACGTAAATTCAATGACAAGGCCCTGACCCTGAGCCTTGTCCAGCCACTGTTCCGGCATGAGCTGTGGATACAATTGCGGCAAGCAGGCGACCAGGTGAGACAATCGGAAGTCCAATTTACTCTGGCACGGCAAGATTTGATTCTGCGCTTGGCAGAGGCTTACTTCGGGGTGCTTCGGGCCATTGACGATCTGCGTTTCGCCCGCACCGAGAAGGAAGCCCTCGATCAGCAGCTGAAACAGGCGGAGCAGCGCTTTGACGTGGGACTCGTTGCGGTCACCGAC
Organism: Gammaproteobacteria bacterium; assembly: GCA_049282355.1. GTDB lineage: Bacteria > Pseudomonadota > Gammaproteobacteria > HK1 > HK1 > JAGTVB01. The sequence continues at coordinate 15,321 of JBAPTW010000135.1, forward strand.
GTGCAAGAGGCACAAGCGGGCTTCGACGCCGCCCGCGCCCAAGAAATCGCGGCCATCAACCAGCTCAACAACGCCAATGAGGTGCTGCGCGAGATCACCGGGCGATACTTGACCGATCTGGTGGCTGTGGGCCCGAACTTGCCTCTGGTAACGCCGGAACCGAATGACATTGAGCTGTGGACAAAGACTGGCCTCGAACAGAACCTCGGGGTGCAGATTGCGCAGCTCACCACGGACATCGTCGAGAAGGACATCAAGCGGGCCGAAGCGGGACACCTGCCCACCCTCGACCTGGTCGGTAGTCACACCTACTCCGACAGTGCCGGGGGTGTGTTCGGCGGTACCCGCAGCCACAATACCGCCCTTGGATTGCAGCTCAACCTGCCCATCTATCAGGGCGGATTGGTCATGTCGCAAACGCGGCAGGCGCGCGCGCAGTATGAGCAGGCCCTCGATCAGCTACTGCAACAACGTCGAGAAACGCAGCGCCAAACCCGGGAGGCGTTCCTCGGCATTGTTACCAGCATCTCCCGAGTGGAAGCGCTGCGCCAAGCGGTGGTCTCGGCGGGTGTCGCCAAGGAGGCGACCGACGCCGGATTCGAGGTCGGTACGCGAACCGCGGTGGACGTGGTGGTGGCCACCCGCAATGTCACCGAGCAAGAACGAAACCTGTCCTTCGAGCGCCTCAGCTATCTACTCGACATCCTGCGGCTCAAGCAAGCGGCGGGGATTTTGTCCGACGCGGATCTCACGGAGATCAACCGCCTTCTGGTGCAGTAAACCAGCGCTGAGCTGGCAGTGAGAAAAATGAACGGGCGGTCGGCTGTTATCTTATTCCGCCCAGCCTCAGTTTCAGTATACTATTGCCGGCTCCCATAACAACTAATGGCGCACCAAAACTAACGGCGCATCAAACGGAACACCTCGCTGAGCGGTTGTCGCAGCACTTTACTAACCTCGTTACAAGATAGAAACACCTTGAGCCCATTGTCTAATCTGTCTATCGCGCTGCGAGGCGACGCCGTGTCCGCCAGAGTTGATCCATCGATGCTTCACCAGGAGGAGGCCTATGGCAGACGATCCCACCAACATTGAAGCCCTATCGCCGCAGGACGGCGGGCCTACGTTCAGCGAGTTTTCGGCGGCCACCTATGATCAGTGGCGCAAGGCCGCAGAAAGCGCTCTGAAGGGGGCGCCTTTCGACAAGAAACTGCTGACACGAACCTACGAGGAGATCACGCTCCAGCCGCTCTACTGGCAGCAAGATATCGAGGGCTTGGCGCACCTCGACTCGTTGCCGGGATTCACTCCCTACGTTCGCGGCACCGCGGTACTGGGCCATACGGGTGAGCCTTGGGCGATTGCTCAGGAGCTGCCTTACAGTACCCCGTCGGCACTGAACGAGGCATTACGAGCCGATCTCGCACGCGGCCAGACGGCCATCAATGTCGTGCTGGATCCTGCTACCCGTGCGGGACTCGACGCCGACGCCGCGAGGGCCGAAGACGTCGGCCGTCACGGCGTGTCAATCTCCAGCCTCGAGGATCTCGGCAAGGCATTGGACCGAATCGACCTCGAAGAGACGCCGATATTTATTCAAGCAGGAGCGATGGGGTTGCCGATCGCCGCGCTGTTGGCGGCCCTGGTTCGCAAGCAAGCCAAATCCACGGAGAAGCTCAGCGGCTGCATCGGCATGGACCCCCTGGGCACATTGGCTGCCGAGGGTACCCTCCCCGGCTCCCTTGAACGCGCTTATGACGAGGCGGCCAGACTCACCACCTGGAGTGTTAGCCACGCACCCCGGCTGCAAACGATGTCGGTGGCGGGTCATCCCTATCACGACGGGGGCGCGAGCGCTACCCAAGAGCTTGCTTTCACGCTGGCGACTGGCGTGGAATACCTGCGCGCCCTGCAGACGCGGGGACTGGCAGTGGATGACGTCGCCCCGCGCTTGCGTTTTGCCTTTTCGCTCGGCGGCAACGTGTTCATGGAAGTGGCCAAGCTGCGCGCTGCCAGGCTCCTGTGGGCGAAAATCGTCAAGGCCTTCGGCGGCAGCAGCGAGGCACAAAAACTATCGATACACGCACGCACGTCCGCCTGGAACAAGACCCTTTACGATCCCTACGTCAACATGCTGCGTACCACCACGGAAGCGCTCGCCGGTGTCGTTGGGGGCTGCAATAGTCTTCACGTCTCACCCTACGACGAGGCGGCTCGAGCGCCCGATGAGTTCTCCCGGCACATCGCGAGAAACACCCATATCATCCTGCGGGAGGAGTGCAACATTCCCCGTTCTATCGACCCCGCCGGCGGCTCCTGGTACGTAGAGTGGCTGACGGATGCGGTAGCAAAGCAAGCTTGGAGCCTGTTCCAGGATATCGAGAAACAAGGAGGCATGTTTGCGGCCTTGAGTGCTGGCTTGCCGCAAAAACAGGTGGCAGCGGTGGCCGTCAAACGCGGCACCAACACCGCACAGCGCCGTGATGTTTTCGTCGGCATCAACATGTACGCCAACACCAAGGATAGGCCCTTGGAGCCGGCCGCCATCGACTTCCAGGCATTGGCCCGCGAGCGTGCGGCGGAGCTGGCGGCTTACCAAGAGGTGGTGGACCCGGATTGGCGGCAAGCCGCCCTCGATAAACTGGCCAAAGCGGCCCCGGAGGGGGTGATGGAGGCGGCAATCCATGCCGCGTCGGGGGGTGCCACCCTGGGGGGGTTGAGCGCCACCTTGGGCGCTAGCGATCAGCCAGCGCCGCGTATCGACGCCCTTTGTATCCAACGCGGCGCGGTACCCTTCGAGCGGCTGCGCGACGCCGCGAGATCGTTTGCCGCGCGCACTGGCTCACCGCCGAAGGCGTTCTTGGCAAACCTTGGCCCCATCCCGCAACACAAGGCGCGCGCGGATTTCACCCGCGGCTTTTTAGAAGTCGGCGGATTCGAGGTCATCGGTAACAATGGCTTCCCCGACGCCATGGCAGCGGCGAACGCCGCCCTCGAATCGGGAGCGCCGGTGGTGGTCATCTGCTCCACCGATGAGACCTATCCGGACTTCGTGCCGCCCCTCACCAAGCGGCTCAAAGAGGCCAAGTCCAAGACCGCGATCTTACTGGCGGGGTATCCTGCCGACCACGTTGAAGCTTTTCAGGCAGCGGGCGTGGATGATTTCATCCACCTTCGCGCCAACTGCTATGAGCTGCTGGCTAGCCTGCAAAAGAAGTTAGGAGTCCTCGCATGAAGACACCCGATTTCACCACTATGGATTACACCGCGGATTTTGCAATGCCGACCTTCGATGAGTGGCGTGAGGCCGCGGAGAAGGCGTCGGGGAAATCCCTGGAAGAACTCGTCTCCTGGACCATGGAGCATATCGATGTCAAAGCGCTTTACACCAAAGCAGACCTCGAGGAGCTAGAGCATCTTGGCTTTACCGCCGGTGTCGCCCCCTTCCTGCGGGGCCCTTATCCGACCATGTACGTCACTCGCCCCTGGACGGTGCGCCAATATGCCGGCTTTTCCACCGCGGAAGAAAGTAATGCGTTTTACCGCCGCAATCTTGCCGCCGGCCAGAAAGGGCTTTCGGTGGCCTTCGATCTGGCCACTCACCGCGGCTACGATTCGGACCATCCCCGAGTGGTAGCGGACGTCGGCAAGGCCGGCGTGGCCATCGACACATTGGAAGACATGAAGATCTTGTTCGACGGCATCCCGCTCAACGAGATGTCAGTCTCCATGACCATGAACGGTGCGGTCATTCCCGTCTTGGCGTTCTATATCGTGGCGGCCGAAGAGCAGGGTGTGCAGCACAAACTGCTCACCGGCACCATTCAGAACGACATCCTCAAGGAGTTCATGGTTCGCAATACCTACATTTACCCGCCTGAACCCTCCATGCACATCGTCGGCGACATCTTTGCCTATACCGCCAAGGAAATGCCGCGCTTTAATAGCATCAGCATCTCCGGCTATCACATGCAGGAGGCAGGCGCCACTGCCGATCTCGAGCTCGGTTACACGCTGGCCGACGGCCTCGAGTACTTGCGTACCGGGGTGAATGCCGGCATGAGCATCGATGCTTTTGCACCGCGGATCTCGTTTTTCTGGGCCATCGGCATGAACTTCTTCACGGAAGTCGCCAAGATGCGCGCCGGGCGCATGCTGTGGGCCAAGCTCGTCAAGCAGTTCGATCCCAAGAACGACAAGTCCATGGCCCTGCGCACCCACTCGCAGACGTCGGGGTGGAGCCTACAGGAACAGGATCCCTACAACAACGTCACCCGGACCTGCCTGGAGGCGATGGCGGCCGCCCTCGGCCATACCCAATCATTGCACACCAATGCGCTCGACGAAGCGATTGCGTTGCCTACCGACTTCTCGGCGCGCATCGCTCGCAACACCCAGCTCTATCTGCAGGATGAGACGGGGATCGGCAAAGTCATCGATCCCTGGGGTGGTTCCTATTATGTGGAGGCGCTCACCCACGAGGTCGCCAAGCGTGCCTGGGCCCACATTCAGGAAGTCGAAGGTCTCGGTGGCATGACCAAGGCCATTGAGACCGGGCTGCCAAAGATGCGTATCGAGGAAGCCGCAGCCCGACGCCAAGCGCACATCGATTCCGGCCGTGAAACGCTGGTCGGGGTCAACAAGTATCGACTTCCCAAGGAGGAAGCCCTCGAGATCCTGGACATCGACAACACGGCGGTGCGCGAGTCTCAAGTTCGGCGGCTCGAGCAAGTCCGTGCCAATCGGGATGAAGCGAAGGTGCGCGCGGTGCTTAACGCCCTCACCGAGAACGCCGAATCCAGTAACGGCAACGTGCTCGCGCTCGCTGTGGAAGCCGCGCGGGCACGGGCCACCCTCGGGGAGATTTCCGATGCCATGGAAAAGGTGTTTGGGCGGCACAAGGCGGTCATCCGCAGCATCTCCGGGGTCTACAGCAGCGAATTTGGTGATCGCGAGGAAGTCGCCATCGTACGCCAAATGGCCGATGAGTTCGAGCAACGCGAAGGCCGGCGGCCCCGGCTGATGGTGGCCAAGATCGGCCAAGACGGCCATGATCGTGGTGCCAAGGTGATTGCCACCGCCTTTGCCGACCTCGGCTTTGACGTCGACATCGGCGCCTTGTTTCAGACGCCGGAGGAGGTCGCTCGCCAGGCCGTTGAAAACGATGTTCATGTGATCGGGGTCAGCTCCCTCGCGGCGGGCCATAAAACGCTCGTCCCGCAGCTGATAGCAGAGCTTCGAAAGCTAGGACGCGAAGACATCATGGTGGTCGCCGGCGGCGTGATACCCGCCCAAGACTATGAGTTTCTGAGATCCAACGGCGCAGCGGCAGTGTTCGGTCCCGGAACGGTGATTCCGGTAGCGGCACAAAAGGTAATCGAAGAGCTCAACCAGCGGCTGGTCGCCTAGATCAGCTTGGCTTGGCTGACTATCAGGAGTCGGGCAACGGTTATAGATTGCACGCCGTTGCCCGACAATTCCTACGAGCGCTCCCACCGCGGACCCCCTTCTACAAGCACGTTGAAGCAAACTTATGCCTGACCAACCTAAACGCCCCGAATGGGCGCCACCCGAGGGTGGCAAGGGTTTTACCACCACCGTCATGCAAGGTGTCGAAGGGCGACATGACGGCTTTCACCACGACGTGAACGAGAACACTCCCCGGGCGAGCACGCCGCGGCGCCGGCGCTTGAGCGTCGAGGAATATGTCGAAGGCGTGCTTGCCCAGAACCGCAACACCGTGGCGCAAGCGATTACGCTGGTGGAGAGCAATGCGCCGGCGCATATGACTATGGCCCAGGAGGTTCTGAAACAGCTGTTGCCACACACCGGGAACTCGATTCGCATTGGCATCACCGGGGTGCCCGGCGTCGGCAAGAGCACCTTCATCGAGGCGCTCGGCTTGCACCTGTTGCAGCAGAATCATCGCGTGGCGGTGCTGGCGGTCGATCCGAGCAGCACGGTCACTCGAGGCAGCATCCTCGGAGACAAAACCCGCATGGAGCTGTTGTCGCAGGATCCGAAGGCATTCATTCGCCCGTCCCCCTCGGGAGGCACCTTGGGTGGTGTCACCCGCAAGAGCCGTGAGACGATTCTGGTGTGCGAAGCCGCCGGCTTTGACGTCGTGCTCGTCGAAACGGTCGGTGTCGGTCAGAGCGAGACCACGGTTCGCCAAATGGTGGACTTCTTTCTGCTACTGATGCTCACCGGGGCTGGCGACGAGCTACAAGGCATCAAGAAAGGCATCATGGAGCTCGCCGACGCCTTGCTCATCAACAAGGCCGATGGCGATAATAAGCCGCGGGCGGAGGCAGCCAGGCTGGAATACAACCGCGCCCTGCACTACCTTGCCCCGGCAACAAAGGGTTGGCGCACCCGTGCCTATACCTGCTCTGCGACCAAGGGCGACGGCATCGCCCAAATCTGGTCGGTGGTCGAGGATTTTCACAAACAAACCCGCGAGTCCGGTGTCTTCGACCAACGCCGCCGCGCCCAAACTCTGGAGTGGGTGTACTTCATGGTGGAAGAGCATCTGCGCAACAGCTTTTTCAGTCATGCCGGTGTCGAAGACATCCGGGGGCAGATTGAACGCGCGGTGGTGGAGGG
>JBAPTW010000136.1:0-4428 GCA_049282355.1 Gammaproteobacteria bacterium
TATTCTACGCATCGAAGCCGCCCAAATACATTTACCAGCCTGTCTGTGTCAGGAACCCTGTAATGAAGTCGAATAGGTTGAAATATTTCTCCTGTGGAAACACACGCCAATATTTTCTCAGTCGAGGATGCTGCAGATTGTCGAGCGGGCTTCTGGTGCTGCCGTTTGTCTCTGCTCATTATTCTGCGTGCCGCTTTGTTCTTTTTAGATCGCATAGTGGTTAACCCGTTCTTTTTAACTCCGTTAAGGTCTCAAGATGCTCGAACACGAAACCGCCGAACAGTGTTTTCTTAACAGACGAGCGAAGCGCCGCCTCAAGTAAAACCGTTCGCTGGTGGGGCGTGAGAGCGCCGTCGAGCTTGACAGCAAACTAAAATATCGCTCTCTCCGCCGATCCTCTGCCCAAGACCACTTTCGTTATCACGCGCTTGAGCGGTATCCCGTGCTGGTCTCCATGCATACGAACCGGCATATTGATACACGACGCCAACGCGGCTTCTAACAACTCATGCGGACGAAAACCATTGTTCCTGCCCCCCTTGTCCGAAGTCGCGTCAGAGTAAGCTTGATGCTTCCCAGTTGAGAACAGCGTCTTGTAGCGTTCCGCCTGACTAGAGCTCGTGATCATCCTCAGCGCTCCCGTTGAGCTGTCCCCACTGACATCTTGCCTGGCACCTAAGCAATCAGCAAGAATGAAGATACACAATGCATCGGTACCAATAGAAGCTCAAAGCCGAACAATTGACTGACGCCCCTTCCAGCCCAGCAAGAACACTACACATCGAAAAGGTACCGTCGTAGAGCAACAGCCCATGCTTGCTCCTCAATTCTGCGATCTTTTCCCCTGCTGGTATAGCTGTGCTCACCTTGATAACGACTGCGAGGACAGTTGATGCCGTGCTTGACGGCGCCCTTCTCTGCCCACGTCAACGTCACTACTCCAATGGCTGTTGACGACCTTGTCATACTCTTATACCGCCAAACTGCTCGAGTTATCATTCCTTGCTAGGAGGGCTCATCAACCGATCCACGTTATTCTGCAAAGATAATATCCAGAGCCATCCAATTGCTGAGCCTACAAAATAATACGGAAAGTCAGACCAGCCAAAGGTCGTTCCAAGTAGTGCTGCTCCAAGAAAATAGCCTCGAACATAGGTCAGCACAGCAGGATGCCACAACTGCATGACTTCTAACGTGCAGGTTACTAACACCACCGCGAGTGCTATGAGCCAAGCGCGGGCTCTCGGTACGATGAGGAAAACGAGCAAACACCAGAAAATCTCGTAGAACACACCTCCCAGAGAGTTGTTGACCCAGTCCGAAGCGGGGCCTTGGTAGAATTTCGTGTAAACGCCAACGGGCACGGTGACGAGCAACGAAGCGCTTGTCCACGCACGGCGCTTACTGAGCCACGAGGTTACCGGTTGCGCATGGCGGCTCATTCGCTAAACTCACATTTACCTTCGTCCGGCTCTTGTCCTTTGCTTTCTGACGGGTCTCGCATAGCCTATCCTGGTCCTTTCTCGGCTGCATTATCGTGTAACCACGCACAGACGGCATTTATTCACTCTAATGCTTGGGCAGGCAGATGGCGACTAAAAGTAAATGCAAGTTCGCCTATGGCGACAAGGTGAGAGTACTCGATGGGACCCGGGATCCGGACTTCAACCTTGAAATAGGTGGGTGGACAGGAGTCATTGAGGACATTGAGTTATTAAAGGACGGAACATGGCTTTGTTGCGTAGTTTGGGACAAACCAACACTTCAAAAAATGGGACGGAAGCTCATTCGAAGATGTGACAGAAACAATTTAGATCACACCATGACATGTTTGTTGGAAACTGAATTGGATCTTATGACCTCCTCAACCTCATCAGAGGACTTTTCGTTTCTTGCCTAATACTTTATATTCCTCAACAACTAGAATGTTAAGTGCAAACAACAAGTTGAAGACATTGATTATTATTGATCTCAGCCTATAAATCTAAAGACATTCGAGCTACGGCGGTGTGCCCACTCTTGTCTGCGAGTCTCTGAAGTTTGGTCTCTATTAGAACTCTAGGTAGAGATCAGTAATAGCCGGGGGTTACTAACAGGCGGGAGAATGTGCTGGCCGCGCAAATCGCTTACACTAATGAAATCTATTACACTTACTGACCTCAAGAGCTACTTATCTGGAAAAACAGAGAAACAGTTAGCTGGCGAAATCACCGAGCTTTTTAGGCAATTTTCCGCTGTGAGAGATTACTACACAAGCAAGCTGAACTCCGCGGGTAGTGCTGATATACTAGAAAAGTACAAAAATATCATTCGAAATGAGTTTTTCCCAACTAGAGGGTTTGGAAAGGCAAGATTATCTGTTGCCAGGAAGGCTGTCAACGACCTTAGGAAGGTGGCGACATCAAAGCACCAGGTAGCCGATATTATGCTGTTTTATGTGGAACAAGGCAGCCGTTTCACGAACGAGTATGGCGATATCGACGAGCGCTTTTACACCAGCATGGAGAGTATGTATGAAAGCGCACTGCAATTTATTGCGGATAACAGCATGCAAAGCGACCTCCAAGGACGTTGCGCTCTTATAGTAGAAAATGCCACCGATGGATGGGGATTTTACGATAGTTTGAGCGCTCTGCACGATGAGTTCCTTGGCAATGAAAGCGAAAAAGAGTGACAGCGACGTTCTCGCCGTTGTCGGCGCAGTCTCAACCTTGTGCAGCGCTCCGGCCCTTACGTCGCTGTCAATGCTCAGATTTCACTTGATGCTTCATGCACACTGGACACAATAGTCATCACTGCTTTCCGGACGGCTGCACTAACAGACGAAACTTTCGTATTGGCTGCCCCTCCCCTGCGTCCCTCCACCGCACTGATTCGACGCTTCTCAAAGCTTTTTTGGCTCTACCAAGCCCTTTCTAGCTAACCTTTCATTGAGGCCTTCATCTGATAAACATTGTTGCTTCCAAGAAAGAGAGGGTAACAAACCCTGGAGAGGGAGCGCCCTCAGTACTATGTTCTCAACTCCACAATCCGCAGTTAGGCGAAGCGGTGTTGTCGGTGCTTGGTAGATAACTGTTGAAGCAGCTAAAGCTTTGTTGTTAACCTCCATAAAGGCGGTCCTTATGATGGTTCCTAACAGAGGGTAGGGGGAGCATAAGTCACACCATATGCTGAACATTTGGCTTTCCTTCGCGGTATCCTTTGCGTGGGCTCTGATGCCAAGTTTTATAGTGCTGCTAATTATTATCCAGATATATTTTGTTTATGCATCTGCCGCTGCAGTTGCCGCATATTGCGTATCTGGAATCCGAAAATAGGATTGGATTCTTTCTGCTTTGTACTGCAAAGATTTTAGAGCGGAGCGAAGGCGTTTTTTCAGGTCGATTTTATTCTTAACCGGTTGTTTCCCAATCTGGCGATGCTTAATTTCGTTCCAAACTTGCTCGTCCGGATTCAGTTCTGGAGAGTGGGTGGGGAAAAAGAACACGCGGAGTTGCTTACGATGGGCACGCACAAACTGACGCACCAATGCCGACCGATGAAACGAAGCGCGATCGGCAATCACGATCAGGGGCCGCGTCCGGGCGCGCAGCAACTGTCGAAGAAACGCGACATACCGTTTCCCATCAATACGGGCTTTTTCCAACGAATAGTGCAACTCACCCTCGGCGGTGATGATGGAGAGCACGTTGTAACCGCCACGCCGGTCCGTGGCCACCACCTTCGGGGGCTGTCCCACGGCACCCCAGGTCTGACCCGAGCGGGTCAACTCCCCACGCCCGCCTCGTCTTCAAAGCCAATGTCCGCGCCCATCTTCGCCGCCAGCCTTTGAATTCTCGGGAACTTCACCTCCAGAAACGCCTTCACTTTCGCGGGGTCCTGCCCCTCGGCGCGATACGAGGGCGTCTGATAGCTCAACCCGAGCCGGCGTAAGTGCAGACTCACCGTGTTCCCGGCCACCTGGATCCCAAATCGTCGGTTTAACAACTCGGCCAACAGGTCCCGAGTCCACAATCGGGTATCGTATCCATGATCCACAGGTGTGGTGGTCAACACGACCGTCTTCAACCAACGGTCCATCTCTTCGGTGATCACCGGTGGCGCACCGGGAGCCGATTGGGTATCCAGTGCCTCTTCACCGCCCTCACGATACCATCGCAGCCAGTCATAAAGGCTGCTGCGACTGATACCCAAAATATCCGCGATGACTTCCGGGCTATAGTGCTTTTCTTCGACCGCTCGCACCGCAATGCGCCGCAGATAGTTCATGACCTCGTCGGGGATCTTGCGGGCATCGGATAACCACTGCGCTTTCATGACGTCACCTGCTGGGCTGAATCAGTTGGTAATGTGATTGTGTAAATTATAACCAACAGGTAACCACTTGGGTTCAATAACTAGGTACGGATTATCATTAGCGGGACTATA
>JBAPTW010000137.1:0-30712 GCA_049282355.1 Gammaproteobacteria bacterium
AATCCGGACGAGCAAGTTTGGAACGAAATTAAGCATCGCCAGATTGGGAAACAACCGGTGAAGAATAAAATCGACCTGAAAAAACGCCTTCGCTCCGCTCTAAAATCTTTGCAGTACAAAGCAGAAAGAATCCGGTCCTATTTTCGGATTCCAGATACGCAATATGCGGCAACAGCAGCGGCAGATGCCTAAACAAAATATATCTGGATAATAATTAGCAGCACTATACTCCCTCTTCTGTACATTGGAGGGATGTACATACTCGGCAAGTAAGGTGCCAAAGATCCGGACGGAAGATGGGCGGCACGCCAACGTTTATTCCTGTAAAAAAGCTGCAATTTCGCTAACGATGCCCCTCGTCGGACGAATGCTCAGCGCGGTCGGGGATATCTTGCATATCGTTCACTCTTTCGGACAGGCGTCTATTTAGCATATTAAATGCTTCCTTGTTGGCGGCAGCTATCGATTCCGCCATCTCCCGCATAGTTGCAAGCGCAGCTCCAAAAGCTTCGATTAGAAGATCGACTTGCTTTTCTCTAAGGTCGGTCAGCGATTCTGAGGTTGAAACATTTCGCACGACTTGTATGGTCTGTTCCACCGTTCGGCTCAGTAGTTCCCCCTCTCCTGCCATAGCGACATGAATGCTATGAAGAACTTGGCTATTTGCCTCGGCAAGTGCCTCCAAATCCTTTCTACCACGTTCTAGGGTCGCCCTGACATCCAAACCAGGTATGCTGTAAGCGCCCACCAAGGCTGTGAAATGGTCAATTAATCGTTGCCCGTCTAGATCGCTGTTAGTTGGGAAAGACCGAGCCTTTCCACTAGAAGTGCTATCGAAGACATTCTCTTTCATGCTCTCCTCCTGCCTAGACTTTACGCTAGTTTGCAAAAATATAAAGGTTGAGCAAGCAGTATGCCTGTATTAACGCGCACCTTCGTCAGAGATCCTTACCGATGGCCGGCTTTGCCGGGTTAGGAGAAAGCGACGATCTGCATGTGACCACCGTGGCGAAACGATTGCATGTTTTACAAGCGCCTTGTAAGAAAGTCCCGTGACTCCTCGCCTCTGCTCCCCACTAGGCACGAAAAAACCGCGGCGCGCGGGGCCCGCCATTCAGCGTCTCGTATTCAGAAACGTTTTCACATATCATCAGGGCCGGCAAAGTAAGCAACGGCTTAAGAAATGCCCCGCACGCCGGAGTCGCAGGGAGCACGGCGGCAAATGCAACCCAAGTGTACAGGGGAATGCATGAGGATGGCGAGCCGCCGCGCAAAGCTGCTCAGGCAAGGGCAGTAGTTTTTAAAAAAAGCTTCTTAGGTTTCTCAGAAGATTGCCTTCATACTCGCTAGCCATAACTCGGAGACTAAGTTAGTGGCTCTTCAACGAAAGCATAGGGATAATCCCTCTATCAAAGCCGAACACTTAGAACGTCTCGCGTGGATCCTTGACAGCGCTATCCGGGTACCCGGTACCAACTACCGTATTGGCATCGATGGGTTGATTGGGCTGCTTCCCGGTTTCGGTGATCTCGTCGGCGCCTTGCTATCGAGCTATATCATTGCCGGCGCAGCTCAACTTGGCGTCCCAAGTGTGGTTCTCATTCGTATGGCGCTAAACATTGCCATTGAATCAATCGTCGGCGTGGTACCAGTCCTTGGAGATGTCTTCGATTTTGCCTGGAAAGCGAACCGGCGCAATGTAGACCTGCTGAATCATTACATGGAAAAACCTGGCAGTGCCACGGCCTCGAGTCGGCTCGTGGTGTTCACGGTTATCGCTCTGCTGGTGCTCTTATTGGTTGCATTGGGAGTCATCGCGTACTGGATTCTGGGTGCCGTTCTACAGGCGATCCGCAATTAGGAGCGGCGCAGGCGGAAAGCACGAGCCCTCGGCTTCCAGCGGATTCTAGGGCCGTGAAATAACTTCACGTTATTCTGTAAGCGCTACCAGCTCACCGCGCTCTGCAGCAGGCAGCTGAAGTGTAAGTGAGGTTACTTAAAAATGACCCGCCCCCTCCCTGGGGCTAAACCTTCCATGGCCGGCTTGCAGCTCTTCAAAAAGGCTTCTAGCCAATTTGGGCCGTCCTGCAACGGCAAAACGCCGCTCCAACAAGCTCAAATTGTCTTGGCAGCTTCTAGAGACCGCGCTCAAAATCGCGGACTTGCTTCTCCGCTTCTTCCTTGGAAATGCCATACTTTTCTTGAACTTTTCCAATAAGATACTCGCGGTGCCCGTTTATAGTATCAAGCTCATCATCAGTGAGGTTCCCCCATTTCTGTAGCACCTGCCCCTTGAATTGCCGCCAATTACCTTCAATTTGGTCCCAGTTCATTCTCAACACCTCCTCGATCTCTAGGGGCTCGGCAAGCGAACTTTACCAAGCCGTTCTGGTTACGTAGTGCAGCCGCATCCCGTATCGATCACGACTCTCCGCACAAGATTTCTTGCGTCTCAGCATCGATCCGGTGAGTAAGCTTACCTGTCGTGTGAATACCATCAAGTTACATGCCAGAGGTGCTCGTATGCCACTCACTCTCGAAACAGCAATGCAGCACTTCCATGCCTTCCCACTAACGAACGTTCCATGCCAGCATGAGAAAGAGCCTTGTCAGTGCGGCTCGGCAATCTCGCCTACTCCCGAGCACGCGTCGGTTGTGCTTACTACCCTGCGTCTTGCCGCTGCGGCGCTCGCAACATGTTTTTAACAGCTTCTCAGCGAAATTCACTAAGCCTCCCTCTTTGCATATCGGCAGACATGCCCGAAATTAGTTGGCAGGCTTGTCAGAAGGTGCTGTAGCGGCTGTAACAATTACACACCTTTGGAAAAGGTCAAAGCTGCCCTTAACACGTCCGCCTAGAGGCGCGTTCGTAGTGTTATGGAAAGCTATCCGCCCCAGCTAGGCTGCCCTCACTGTAGTTGAAATTAGACTTTTCGCAATGATAAACGCTGGCTCGCAAGTTGCTGTGGGGAGAACAATATCTAAATTGAGGCACGGATAAAACGATGGCGCAACGCACATTAGCCGTTTGGAGCGGAGAATCCTATCCGTTGGGTGCCACCTGGGACGGAGAGGGAGTAAATTTTGCTTTGTTCTCAGAAAACGCACAACGGGTGGAGTTATGTTTGTTTGATCCCCGGGGACGGCGTGAATTGCAGCGCATTAATCTTCGCGATCGTGTCGACCAAGTATGGCATTGCTATCTACCCGAGGCGCGGCCAGGCCTCCTCTATGGTTATCGAGTATACGGCCCTTACGCTCCAGAGCAGGGACACCGCTTCAACCCCTATAAACTCTTGCTCGACCCTTACGCAAAGGCCATCGATGGACCGCTGCGCTGGAGCGACGCCCACTTTGGATATCGTGTTGGTCATTACAAGGCAGATCTTTCGTTTGATCGGAGAAATGACGCCGCGGGCATGCCGAAGTGCAGAGTGATCGACCCTGCCTTTACCTGGGGCGATGACCGTCCACCCCGAACGCCATGGCACGAAACCATAATTTACGAATTACATGTCAAAGGCTTTACCCAACGGCATCCAGACGTTCCGCCGCCACTTCACGGAACCTATGCTGGCCTAACCACGGCACCCGTTATCGATCATTTCAAGCGCCTAGGGGTAACCGCCGTAGAACTGATGCCGGTGCATGCCTTCGCCGACGACCGTTACTTAATCGAAAAAGGCTTAAGAAACTATTGGGGTTATAACAGCATTGGTTTTTTCGCACCTGAAGCTCGCTATTGCGCCAGTGGATTAGTTCGAGAGTTCAAGACCATGGTTAAAACCTTACACTCCGCTGGTATCGAGGTCATCCTCGACGTCGTTTACAACCATACCGTCGAAGGTAACCACCTCGGACCCACGTTGTCATTTCGTGGCATCGACAATCGCGCCTACTATCGCGTGCTGCCCGGCGATGCCCGCCACTATATGGATTACACGGGATGCGGTAACAGCCTCAACATGATGCATCCGCGCGTGTTGCAGCTCATCATGGACAGCCTGCGTTATTGGGTACAAGAGATGCACGTGGATGGCTTCCGGTTTGATCTGGCGCCAGCGCTCGCGCGCGAGTTACATGAAGTCGATCGGCTGAGTGCATTTTTCGACATCATTCATCAAGACCCCGTGCTTTCTCATGTTAAGCTGATTGCAGAACCTTGGGATGTGGGGGAAGGTGGCTACCAAGTGGGTAATTTCCCCGTCGGCTGGGCAGAGTGGAACGGCAAGTACCGCGACAGCATTCGCGCCTATTGGAAAGGCGATGGCGGCATGATAGGCGAGCTCGCTACACGCCTGACAGGTTCGAGCGATCTCTATGCATGGAGCGGGCGCTTGCCTTATGCAAGCGTTAATTTCGTTACCTGCCATGACGGGTTTACCTTGCAAGATTTGGTTAGCTACGACCACAAACACAATGAGGCAAACCAGGAAGACAACCGTGACGGACACAATGATAACTTAAGCTGGAATTGCGGTGTGGAAGGACCAACAGATGATGAGGGTATCAAGAGCTTGCGTCAGCAACAAAAGCGCAATTTCTTGGCAACGCTGTTCTTTTCCCAGGGCATACCCATGCTGCTGGCGGGCGATGAAATGGGGCATACCCAAGGCGGTAATAACAATAGCTACTGTCAAGACAACGAGCTGAGTTGGATCGACTGGGATCTCAGTGAGCACGATCGCGAGCTGCTTACCTTTGTCCAGCGGGTAGTCGCCCTTCGAAAAACCCATCCCATCTTTCGGCGCAAGCGTTACTTTCAAGGAAGAAGCATCCGTGGTTTGAAGGAGATTATATGGTTGGCGCCCGAGGGAAAAGAAATGACGGACGAGGAATGGCACCATACATCCGCACGAAGCTTGGGAGTGCTGCTTGTAGGCAGCGCCCTTGATGAGCACGATGAGCGCCATCGCCCGATTCGCGATGACAATATGCTGCTTTTGCTCAACGCCCACCATGAAGCTATTCCCTTTCGCCTGCCTAAAGATCCTATCTTCTCCCATTGGCTGGTGCTACTGGACACGGCCGATGACGGAGGCTCGGAAAGCGAGCCACAGTACTTCGTGGGGGGTGCTTCGTCATACCCCTTGGCGCCCCGGTCTTTGGCATTATTCAAGGCGGCACGTCCGATCAAAGCACACCTAGCCTAAGAGGACGTTTTAAAACCTGCTGCGCTTGCCTGAGCGGCGTTGCGCGCTGGCTCGAAATCCTTGCATAGCCCATGTACACTCCGGTCTAATCTTTCCACCCTTGGAGCATGCTGCCGATGCGATTTGCTCTACTACTTTGTACAGCACAATAGCTCCGACCCATCGGGTGTCTAGCCAACGCGCAAAGCTGCTGGAAAACAGGCAATGTTACCGACGACATTCTCTCGTAATAGCGATTTATGTTACTTTACTCAAGGCGACCGGAGTCAGGTTTGCCTCAACATGACGCTTTAGAATTTTACTACAAACCTATACGAACTCCCGCAAATATGGCCTGACCCTATGTTGCGCAGCGGGTTAAGGCTGGTCGTTTAGATCTATCGAAGTGTCGTGCCAACTCAATCTAAGCAATGTCAGCTTTTCCCTTTCCAGGATCAAGCGCACAGGTATTACCATGAAAGTTTTTCTAATCATTCTGAGTTGGCTAGTGGTCATTGCAACCTTAATTCCACTGAAGGCAGGAGATGCGTGGTGGATAAGGGCATTCGACTTTCCTCGTGTCCAGATCACCGTCGTTGCAGTCGTTCTGCTGCTGGTAATCGTATTGTTTGTAAATGACTTCAGGTTTTACGATTATCTAACCATTGTCGCACTTCTTGGATCGATTGGACTGCAGGCATGGCAAATCTTTCCCTATACCCCTCTTGCGCCAGTCCAAGTACAAGCAAGCAAAAAGCATGAGTCTGAATCGGCCCTCTATCTGCTCATTGCAAACGTGTTTATGGATAATAAAGATACCGCAAAGTTAAAGGCGCAAGTTCGGGCCATGGATCCAGATATTATTCTGGTCGTAGAGGTCAACAGATGGTGGGCAGGCCAACTGCAGTCACTGCAAACCGACTATCCCTACTTTGTCGCCCACCCCCTCGAAAACACTTACGGCATGATACTGTACTCACGCCTACAGCTTATTGACCCACAAATACGGTTTCTCGTACAAGAGGATGTGCCATCGATACACACTCGAGTCAGGTTGCGCTCTGGCACCGAGATTGAGCTTCATTGTGTCCATCCGAGGCCACCGAGTCCCATGCACCATCCCCGTTCCACCGAACGCGACGCAGAGCTCATTCTCGTAGGAAGGGACGTGCGCAAATCGAACAGGCCTGTCCTAGTAACCGGCGATCTTAACGATGTCGCGTGGTCACATACCACGCGACTATTTCAGAAAGTCAGCGGCTTGATTGATCCCCGCGTCGGCAGAGGTATCTTCGGCACGTTTCATGCCCGGTATCCCTTTTTGCGTTGGCCTTTGGACCACGTCTTTCACTCAGACCACTTCAGACTCATAGAGCTAAAAACTCTCGACTACTTTGGCTCGGATCATTTGCCGGTATTTGTCGCCTTGAATCACGAACCGGCCGCAAAGAGTGCTCAAGAAAAGTTAGATGATCCGGACCGCGCTGAACGTCAAGAGATGCGAGAAACCGTGCAAAAGGCCACAAGTGACCCACCAGAGAAATAACTCGATGGGGCACGGGTAAGCAGCCCCATGGCAGTCGAACGAAAGGTACCGCTATCACAAGCCCAGCGAGCTTTAAACGGCTGTTTTAATCAAACAACCTTGCCGACAGATATAAGTCACTCACGCCCGCGGTCCGAGCGTATCGGCGACATAAGCGCCTCGGCCGCCCATGCTCTTCGGCTCCCCCGTCGTGGTATCACTCATGGTTTGATGCTCCATCTCCGCGTTGAGCTCTGCGCCGAGTAGAACCACGTACGCGCTTACAAAAAACCACATAAGCAAAATCACAACCGCACCCATGGAACCGTAGGTCTCATTGTAACTGCTGAAACGCGCGACGTAGAGTGAGAAGAGTAAAGATCCGACGAGCCAAAGTAACGTCGCGGCAACGGCGCCCCAGCTCGCCCATTGCCATCGAGCATTTTCGCGGCTCGGTCCAAAGCGATACAAAATCGCTAGACCTGCCATCACCGCCGCGGCCAGAAATGGCCAGCGGGAAAGGACGATGAGCTTCTGCATGCTTTCCTGAAGGCCAAACTGGCCCAGCAATGCCGGTAGGGCCACTACCAGACCTAAGGAGACAACGCCAAAAAGTATCGCTCCCGCTGTCAGCGAGAGGGCTAACGCGTAAAGCTTGATAAATCCTCGTTTTTCTTTTTCACCGTAGACGAGATTAAGGGAATCGATGAGTGAGGTGACCGCCCGCGTGGCACTCCACAGGGCCAACAGTATTCCTCCAATCGCCCCGAGGGTTAATGCTCTTCCGGCGTTGCTCGCAATATCACTTAATTGTGCGGTAACCAGCACGCGCGCATCCTCGGGAAGGATACCGCTCATCGAGGAGATCTGTTGCTCTACATCACTTGGATTCGCGATGAGGCCATAGACAGAAATAAGTGCTGCAAGTGCAGGAAACAGGGACAGCAGGAAATAAAAAGCAACCCCTGCCGAAACGGTTGAAATGTGATCCTCGCCGAGTGCGGAGTAAATTCGAACGATAATATCCCACCACCCGCGAGCCGGGATGTCACGAGGTCGACGCGCCTTGCGCCCTCGACCCTCCTCATGCTGTGCTCTTGGATCTGCAGTCATGCGTGCCATACCTTAAAATCCTCGCCAGGGATAATGTGCAGGCGGCACTCCTCCCGGCGCTGCGATGCGGCCTACCCCATGCTCCTCCTCCAAGCGGCAGTGCACTTGGAGGAAGGTACAGCATGGCTTACTCTAAAAATCAACTCCCTTGCTTTTGCATTAATCACTTTCTCACCCAAACGCACTGACCCTTAACAGCGACTATTTCTTCTATTTATTCGCCTCCTCCTCCGCAGCCGTGCGAGCAGCAGTGGCCACCTTCTCAACTTTCTCTCTCGCTCCACGCACTTGCTCTTCGGCCGCTTCCTGGGTCAGACCCTGTTCCTGAGCCTCTTGCACTGCCGCATCACGCGCCGCGGTTGCCATGCGCTGGCCCTTGTCGATCTGTTCCCGACCTGCTTGCCGGCCTCGACGCACCAGATCATCACGAGCGCTGCCCATCAAGGTGTCTTCGCGACGTGTCGCCGGCAAGCCGGCGCCCAGAGCGGCACCAACGGCCAGACCAAGGGCGCCCAGTACCAGCGGCTGCTCGCGCATAAAATGTTCGATGCCTCGACTAGCGCGATTGAGCTGTCTACCAGCCCTGTAACCCGCCCGATGCCCCGCACGTCGAGCCGCCCTCGTCGCACGCCGCACCCGCTCTCGCGCGGCAGCTGCTGTCTCGCCTACACGCTCCCTCGTGCGCTCCGCAGCCTCGCCAGCCTTCTCTTTCATGCGTCCCGCCGACTCCTTCACTGTTTCTGTCGTGCTTTTTTCAGACTCAGCTGATCCACTTTTCTCGGCCCCCGGGGGCACATAAAGACCCGACGGCCGTAGTTCTCTATCGAGCGTGTCTTCTTCGCCAGACACCCCTGCCTCGAGCCCTGAGTAGCCGCCGGCTATTCCTACTTCCCGATCAGGGGCCACTGTGCCCTCTTCCTCATAGTCATAATCGTACAACCCATAGTCGTCGGTGTCGTCATCATAATCCGCTTCATAGTCTTCCTCAGGATAACGCACTTTAGTCGCGCGTCGCCTGTCCTCAGCCTTAGAGCCGGACATCATCAACCACCCCAGGCCTACTCCGACCAGGGCCACCGGAAACGGATTCTGCTGCACGGTATGGCCTAGATTGGAAAAATATTGTCCCGGGCCACTTTTAGTGTAGGCCAGGAGTTGGTCCACCAATTGACCCGGCGAAAGCTTTTCCTGAAGCGCATCTAGCGTTTCATCCATCCTCGTACGGGTCTGCTCGATTTCCTTCTCGATGTCAGCCGATTTTCTCTCGTCACGTGCGCTCATGTCATCTTCTCCTCTGCTGCTCCTCGACAAATTCTTTATCTCTGCGCAAGGACTCGACGGTCCTTGGAAAGTCCGCCATATTTTCCGCCTTCAGCTTCTTCCGGCCTTGCTGCAACATGATAAAACCGATTATCAGTACCACCGCGCCGATGATTAGGGGCGATAACCACGGCCCGGGCGTCCACGGCGCGATAATCTGATGGAGGCCATACACCGCCGCCTGCAGCAGTACCAAGAGCCCCGCAAAGAGCACCGCTCCACCCAACGCCATAGAGGCAGCGCCGGCCTGGACCTGCGATACCTTTTCCGTTACCTCACTTTTCGCCAGCTGGACTTCCTTCTGCACGAGCGTTGTCAACTGTTGCGAAAACTCCGATAACAGGGACGGAATGGAACGCTCGGATTTGTCCGCAGGCTTTTCATTTACGTCCATCACTCTACTCCTCTTATCCATTACTCTGCTCCCCTCAGCAGATCCCGGTCAGAGAACAGGGAATTCTGTGGATTTGACTCAACCGACGGGCTCACTGTGCTACCGCTATAAGATGTGTGCGGGTTCGCGCCGGCCGTCTCATAAGCGCTCTGCCCAGTGCTTCGACTGTAGTCCGCAGGTCTGCCATAGGGTGCCCCCGATGAGTCGGCAACCGGCGTAACACGCTTTCCGGAGCTCTTAAGAAAGCGTGCCAGCAAGAAACCCGCGGCCACAGCACCACCCAAGAAAACACCTGGCTGACGGCGCGCAAAGTCCTCGGTCTTCTCAATCAGCGAATCAAAATCTTGCTCACGCAAAGCGTGCGACACTTGCTCTAGACCGTCAGCCACTTGCTCCGCGTAGCGCCCCACCGCTTTTCGATCTTCATCTCGCAGCTCCGTGGCAGTCCGCCGCAGAGCCCGTTCTATACCACTAACCTCGTCAGCGAGCGCCTGTTTGCGCTCTTCAAGCATGGTCTTGCCTTTCTCTTTAGCACTCTGTACAGCCTCCTTAGCCGTGTCTGCATACTTTTGTAATTCCTCCTGGGCTTCATCGCTCGCCTGTCGCCCCTCATGAGCTTCACCTGCCGACGAACTCGACTGAATACCCGCTCCTGCTCTTTCACCGAGAGAACTAGGAGAGCTGGGCGAGACTCCTCCAGCTTGAGCTTCGGGCGCAGTTTCCGGAATGGACGTATGCTCGCTGTTGACCGTATTTGATTTCTCCATCGTGGCCTCCTAAAAAGAGTTATCTATGCTTAACACTCGCATGCAATCAGCAATTGTCATACCCGATAAAGCTTGGCAGCCGCTTCATCGGCACCGGCTACCGACCCATGCATCCACTAAACGTGAAACATGACACGTAAGGATTACATTCACTATAAGGACTTACCCCAAGTCCTCTGTAAGCCCAATGTCTTGGCTCGGTCAGTAGCTTGAACGAGCACAGTCACTAGCGGAAAACATGATGGTTTGTATCCCGGCAATCGCCCTGCCGGTGCTGCTGGCGTCTGGTCTCGTTCCTGCTTCAGCAAGGTTCAACCATGGCGGCGCTATTGTTGCATTTCTTACCGTAAAGCGAGCAAAGCCACCTCACTGACGAATATTGCCTTGGACAGTTTTGGCCAGTAATCTTTTTACCAGCAGGTCACATATGCTATCTTGGGCCATCGTTTTTCTTCTGTGCACCTTCGTTGCAGGATTGATCCTGCTGCTCGGCATGAAGGGACCCTCAACACTAGTGGCAGGCGCATTGTTCATCATTTTCCTTACGCTGTCGCTTTTGCTAGTGCTAGTAAAGGCATTCAGATACCTTCAGCGGGTTAAATCACATAGCAACGGAGACGCAGCGGGATAGGTACCGAGTCCATGAAATGCTGTTGCAATAGCCTTAAGAGCAGCAGCAAAGCCTACGGTTTTGGAAAATCGCCGTGCCCATGGAGATAATTGGTGTTTTTTTTTATTGCCAAAAGTACAAGTCTAACAGTGGCTTTATGTAATTCTTACAACGATTGCTGGAGGATTTGTCTCTATCAGTGAGCGCCACTGGATCAAGCGATGCGGAGGCTACGGAAAACGAGCCCTAGTCACTTTCTTTGTATTGAACCGCTGCGCAACGCCACTGTGGCAAGCGCAGTAGTCTTTAAGACAGCTTCTTAACAAAGAAAGACTGACATAGCGAGATTTATGAGCAGCCGTTGGAGCGACTCAGGCACAACGTTTTTGACTTGCCGGACGATAGGCGAATTGGCCAGCGAAGAAAGATCGTTAAACCATAAAGGACCGCGAATAGCCGAAACAGCTTGAAACGGTCGCTACCTTATTAGTTGCTGAAAATCAATCATGACGAGCAGTATGCATCGTATGCCATTTGGGGCTGAGCTTACGCAGGATGGAGTGCGGTTTCGGTTATGGGCACCGGGTGCTAAAAGCGTTTCACTGTGGGTACAAATGGTGAACAGCACACGCGAGTTCAGGCTGAGCTCCGATGAAACGGGTTGGTTTGAAGCCGTTTTGCCGGATGCCGGTGGAGGAACTCAATACCGCTACTTAATCAACGATGACATGTGGGTTCCAGATCCGGCTTCACGCTACCAGCCCGAAGATGTCCACGGCCCTAGTATGGTTGTCGACCCGACTTCTTACCGGTGGCAGCATACGGATTGGCGTGGTCGCGCCTGGGAGGAAACGGTACTTTATGAACTTCATGTCGGCACCTTCTCACCGGAAGGCACGTTTGATGGCGTGCGCAAACGCCTAGCACACTTCGTTGATCTGGGTGTGACCGCCCTGGAATTGATGCCAATCGCAGATTTTTCCGGTACCCGCAACTGGGGCTATGATGGGGTCTTGCCGTTCGCCCCGGACACAGCCTACGGCAAACCCTATGATCTTAGACGACTTATCGACGCCGCCCACGGCTACGGATTGATGGTTTTCCTGGACGTTGTCTACAATCATTTTGGCCCCGATGGGAATTACCTAAACGTTTATGCACCGCAATTTTTCACTGAACGGTTCCAAACGCCTTGGGGCGCGGCCATCGACTTCACTCGTCGCGAAGTCCGTGATTTCTTTATTCACAATGCCCTTTATTGGCTTGAGGAATACAGGCTCGACGGACTTCGCTTTGACGCCGTACACGCAATTATTGACGAAACCTCACCCGATATTTTGATGGAAATCGCGGATGCGGTGCATCACCGTTTCCAGGACGAGCGACACGTCCACTTAGTACTTGAAAACGAAAACAACGAAGCTCACTATTTGACTCCAAGCGAAAGCGGTGCAGCGGCGCATTTTATTGCGCAGTGGAATGACGACATTCATCATGCGTTCCACGTTCTGGCAACCGGTGAAAACGCCGCCTATTATGAAGACTATGTGGAACGACCCATCGACCACCTTTGTCGTTGTCTAACCGAAGGGTTCGCCTATCAGGGAGAAGCTTTTCGCCATCGTGATGGTAAACCCCGAGGTGAACCGTCCAGTCATTTACCGCTTACGGCATTCGTGTCTTTCCTACAAAATCACGATCAAGTGGGTAATCGTGCGTTTGGCGAACGCATCTCGGTCCTCTCCGATCCCGATATCCTCAGGTGCCTGATGGCAATCATGCTCCTGGCTCCAAGTCCGCCGATGTTATTTATGGGCGAAGAATGGGGTGCAAAGGAGCCGTTCCTGTTCTTCTGTGACTTTCACAACGAGCTAGCCGATAGCGTTCGCGAAGGCCGAAGGCGCGAATTCGCCAAGTTCCCGGAGTTCAAGGATCCTGCGGTGCGGCAAACGATCCCCGATCCGAATGCCAGTCAGACTTTCGAAATGTCAAAGCTTGATTGGTCGGCACTATCCGATGAACCTCATTTACAATGGCTCGAATTTTACCGACGGTTGCTCTCTATAAGAGGGAGCGAGGTGGCAACGAGACTAACGGGTATCGACGGAAATGCCGCCACGATCGAGCGCTTTGCCAAGACAGGTCTGCGCATCGAATGGCGTCTAGGAGATGGATCCCTGCTCATGCTGGTCGCAAACCTGGGAAGAGAATTGCGCAAGCACGGATTTCATTGGCCGCCGGGACGCTTACTCTATATTACCGAACCAAAGGCGATGAGCGCCGCGCACGGTAACGAGCTACCAGCATGGTTCGCAGCCTGGTTCCTTGTTTCATGATCACGCTCTAGTTGCCATGAAACCTCCTTCAGACAGGGCGCCACATAGGCTGGCTGCATCTGTCCAAATCCGTTTACCATCGTCTGATTCAAAGATGGCGAGACTTTCGCCATCAAAAAAAGCAAGATTATGCCACGCGGCGGCAATCAATCTGCCTTACCAAATGAGGATTTACATTCATCGGCAGGATGGCCACGCACGTACCTAAGAAGCTGTTTTAAAATCTGCTGCGCTTGCCATAATCATTGACCGACTTCCAGAAGGATAATGACTCAAGATACCCACAGCATTTGGGAATTCGTTCCCATTGAGAACTACCAAAGGCCAACAGAACCGGCAACGCAAGCGGTGCGTAAAGGCCTAGGGGGTTGGTGGGGCCGGCTTCGTGGGCGGCTCCACTCCAGCGAATCTGTCGACGGAGCGAGAAAGTGGCGACAAGTGCCTGATGAGTTGCTCGATGAAGTTGCCCCCGCTCCCAAATGGCAAGACGCTGCAGGCGCGTTGACCAACGCGATCGAAGACTGGCTGGGAGCAAGAAGACCCGCCGTTCCGGCACAGCTTCTATTGGCACCCCCGCACAGTGGTGTGTCGGAGATCGCAATCTGCTGGGCAGAGCTAAACGATGTAAGGCTGATAGAGCCCCCTTCAACTGCGGACATTCTGTCGGGCGGCGCGCAATGGCTTTCCCAATTTGATAATTGCGACAATATTACGCTCGTGATTCCAAAACTGGAAAAGTGCTATCTGCGACACCACGATGGGCTGACTTTAGTGCGGCGACTCATTGAACGCATGACGGACGGGCGTCACCGCTGTTTGCTCACCTGTGACAGTTGGGCCTGGGCTTTTTTTAGCGAGGTCTTAGCCATCGACACTCTCCTGCCTGCGTTGCTGACCCTGCAAACGTTTGACCACTCGCGTTTAGAGCGGGCACTATGGACTCTGGCACACAGCCCCGATGGCACTGATGTTCAGTTTCTTCATACAGATAACGACAAGCAATTTCCACTGTCGGCACAAACGCAAGCATTACAAGACACTTCCGCCACGAAATCATTGCACCGAGATGATGCTGCACGACAAAAAGGTAACAACACGCACCTCAAGTATATTGCGGGATACAGCCGCGGCCTACTGAAGATAGCCTGGTCCGTTTGGCGCCGGAGCTTGACGCTTCCTGCTCCTGAAACAGAGGAAGAATCTGCTCTGCTCGATGGTGGCCGCCTATTTTGGGTAAAACCATGGTCGCAGCTAGACTTGCCAAGGTTTCCCTCGCAACGCGCTGATAGCGACCTGCTAGTGCTCCATGCGCTGCTCTTGCATAGGGGGCTGCACCCGGACCTACTGTCAATGGTGTTATCCTCCCACCCCACTGACATTATGCGAAGCCTTCATCGGCTTCATGACTGGCAGCTGCTATCAGAGCATGAAGGATGTTGGGAGGTTTCCGCGCTCGGTTATCCCAGGGTACGCCGCGCGCTCGAGAGCGAAGGTTACTTGGTGGACGATTGCTAGCAAGAAGGCGTAGTCAGCCAGCACTGCCATGGGGACCGCCTCATGGGCGGGGCGGCCCACGATCGGAAGCTCGAGCTGGCGAGCGAGAGGAACACGGCTTGCATCTGTGGGTTGGCCAAGATTATATTGTGTGCGGCTCAGGCGCTTGCATGCTACTTGCGTAATATTCTTAACTCTTTGCGATCCACGCAAGCGGTGGGTAGTGTTGCTACATTGGATGTGAGCCGCAGAGATGCTTGGGTGAACCTGAAATCAATTCATATCCATATTCAATCATTCAATGTGGGCAATAAATTTTATACTACGAAGGAGACACAAATGAGCATCAATTGGAATCTTGTCCGGAATGTACCTTTAGCCCTAGCACTTGCGATCCCATTAGCGGCTTGTGAACAAGAAGGTCCTGCGGAGCGAGCTGGAGAACAGATTGACCAGTCTGCCGAACAGGCTGCGGACCAAGCCGAAAACGCCGCGGAACGAGCCGGTGAAGCGGCGGAAGAGGCTGGCGATAGGGTAAGAAGCGGCACTCAGTAAGGTGCAAGGATCATTCTAAACACAAAGTGACTTTGTAAGAAGCCATGGAAGTGCATGGAGAGATCTGCCTCTTAGCCCTCGATCGCTTGCTCGATAAAAAATATAAGCTTTATGGGCTATTGCGCTTCCTTCGTGAGACAATAACGAGTGCCGCTTTCGAGCAAAGTAGGGAGCGCTTATTAATTAAAGTTGTTATCGATGTAAGTTTGAGCCGCTATATGAGGTGTCGCGCTGCGTCACTACAGCAAGCGCAATAATTCCAAAGCAGCTTTTAAATGTATTGGCGAGTTTCAATATTAAATTTTAGGTAATCACCTTGATATATCCACCGCTTTGGGTACCGAAACTCGCTCGTAGCTCGATCCCTGGCTTCAATAGCGGAAACTTTGATGGCCGATAGGTCTACTGCAAGACCGCTGCGCTCAGCATCGCAGCGGTCATTATCTTAGAAGCTGTTTTAAAAACAACTGCGCTTGCCAAAGTGGCGGCGGCCGATGGCCTCAAGATGCTCATGTACTACGGTATCCATTGCGGTTGTAGCAACCGGGTGCCGGCCGAGCAAAGCTGGCCCCCGCGACACTTGTAAAATGGGTTCTCCACTCAGTACTCCAAAGGACGCATGTCCCTAGCGCAAAAACGAGTCCTCCCATTCGCTGGATTGCTCATTGCTTTGCTCGCCTTGGCTGCGGCGTGGCATTGGACGCCACTGAGTGAATGGCTCAACGGCAAGCTCATTGCCGATTGGCTGGCCGCTCTCGATCATCCACTTACCCGTGTTGTTGTCGCAATTTGCACGTTTGTCCTAATCAGCCTACTCATGGTACCGCTGTCGTTACTTGTTATTGCGATATCAATGGCCTTCGGCCCTTGGCAAGGATTTACTTATGGGCTCACCGGGTCACTGATCAGCGCCATGATTGCCTTTGGTGTCGGCCACAAGCTCGGCAGCAATACAGTCAAACGCTTGAGCGGCAAGCGCATTCAAGGGATTAGTCAGCGGCTGGCCGATGAAGGCATTTTCGCCATCGCTGCATTACGCCTATTGCCGGTAGGTCCCTACAATATCATCAACTTGATTGCCGGAGCATCACATGTTCGCTTCCTGCCTTTTCTCCTGGGTTCATTCCTGGGGTTAGTCCCGGGCGTTTTAGCATTTTCGGTCTTTTCAAAGAGTCTCTCTGAAGCAGTGCTCAATCCTCAACCGCTAACCATCGCACTCCTCGGACTGGTTATTTTGGTAATGATCGGAGGTGCATTCTTGATCCGCCGATGGTTGCGCCAGCGGTAATACCTGCTTGCTAACGTCGGTAAACCGAATCAATGACCTTATGGATAAAGCGCAGTTTGTTCCTGACCGCCAAAGACGGTGCAAAGGGATAGGCATCCTGCAGTCCCATGCTACGGTTGATGGCATTTATCGCGATGCTAAATTTATTCCACTGCTCAAACACCACATCAAAATCCTGAAGCCGTAGGGCTGGCTGTCCGGAGCTTACAGACAATAGCTCCGCCGGCGACTGTAGCTTATGGTCCTCGACTGAAAAGCCGAACTGATAAGCGGTCTCTAAGGCATCGAACATGAGCAGATAATGCGCCCAGCTTTCTGCCCAATCTTCCCACGGGTGGGAGGCTGCATAGGCGCTAATAAACAGTGTCTCCCAAGCAGCTGGCGGGCCCGCTCGATAATATTCCGCCAGTGCCTGTTGGTAATCTCTGCGCTCATCTCCGAAACATTCCCGAAAAGGGCCAAGGAAGTCAGATTCTTGAATCAGTAACTCCCAATAGTAGTGGCCGATTTCATGTCGAAAATGCCCAAGCAAAGTTCGATAGCGTTCCCGCATTTGCTCACGAATGCGGGTTCTTGCAATATCGTCGGCTTCCGCGAGGTTGATGGTAATTCTACCTCCCACATGTCCTGTTGGGGTAGGCGTTTGTTCCGGGATGGGTTGGGTAAACTCGCTCGTCGATTCCTTGTCAGCAAGAAACAAGAATGCAACACCTCGCTTCGGGTCCTCATTCTTGCTCATGATCGGTAAACCCAACTGGCTAAGCGAGTACAGCATATATCGCTTTGCCCGCTCCAGCTTGTGCCAGTACTGTTTATGCTTCGGTTGGCTGAGGTCGGGGATAATCTCGTTTAGGCGGCATGCCTCACAGAAACTCAACGCATCATCCACCGGTACCATCCAGTTACATACGGCATGCTCGAGGTAATTCGTGCATTTTCTGTAGAGTGCTCCGTTACCTGGCGGCCCGAGCGCGCGCCAGAGCCCATCGGCCGTCTTTCCCAAGGCGCTTATGGATCCATGATCGGACAAATAGCCAAGCTCACGGCCGCAATTGATGCATTGCGAATTTTCGAAATAAACTCTGTAATCACAGTAACACTTAAAAGTTTTCACAGCCAAAGTTTACCTAGGAAGGTAGTGATTACCCGTGTCCCGAGAAAAGCTTTTTAGCCTCGGCCTACCAGGTCAGCAAGTGCTTGAGTCAGCCTTTTCACATTAGCAAGACGTCACCCCGCGCCCACTTGATGGCTTCGCTATTGCGACTGCAAGAAAAAAATTCCTTCTGACTCTCTAATAATACCCATCCTTTAGAGATATATCTTTAGAGATATTTCTAAAAACACCACATATACTTTACTTCTATACTGTATCCAGTATGGAGTGATCATGAAAATGGATGGTTTTTGCTTTTTTGTGCACTGCCAACGGGTGATGCAGACCTCCATGCCGACACCGAGTCCGCGGTCAATCAGTGCAGCCCGAGACCAGTCAATCGGGGGAAATCGGTCGCCCCTATGGTCCCGGGAAAGCTTGCAATACAGTTTCTTGACAACCTCCAACTTTCGGAAGACATCCTCATGGGCGAGATTGTAGTGCTATCGCTTATCGTGGGTGCTCTAGGAGCCCTAACGTTTTTCTACTTTCGCGTGTTCTAAAGCTTCTTTCCTCCTCCCACGATGGCCGTACCGCCCCGCTTTTTCGGTACGGCCTCTTTCTTATGTAGTAGGACAATCTCACAGAACCACCAACAACAGCGCAGTTCAAGATCAAGGAGGAACCGATGAGAGTAAAGCTGTACGATGCATTAGGCCAGCATTTGGTGACATACGCCGTATGGGAGAAAGCGTTCGATCGGTGGCTAGATGAATCCTCCGAGATGTTCTTCGTGGATGGAGGTTATGCCGAGATCTGGAACGATCGCGAAGCCTACCGCCTGCTGTGCACCGCAGCGCAGTCTAAACCCGAGCTCAGACGATGCATACGACATCTAGCATTCTGAAACGTCAACGTGTGCCGGCGCTCGCGACACTTCTAAACCAGCTACTCAGGTCCTAAGGTCCATGGCAACCGTGACGCGACACGCGTAGCAACGCACGCTTGAGCTCCGGATTCTCAATCGAGAGTGCCACGTCCCGAATGACGGCAGCCGATTTTGCCGACAGTCGCAATGGTCGCTTGAGAGGCTTCGCAACACTAGCTTCGAGGTATCTTACGCGCAATTGGACCTGGCACCGCAGAGGAAGTCCGCAGGATTTCCTTAGGCACTCTAAAGCGTCGGGAACGGCATAGCGAAGCCTCGTCGCCCAAATTGGCGAGCGTGCGTGAAGCACCAACCTATGGGGCGTGAGATTAGCTACCTGGCAATGCAGGCTCAGAGGCGGCGCAAGGCACCTCTTGAGTGCTTGATCCAGCACTTCAACCTGTCTTGCGTGAACAAGCAGCTTACTCAGCACACCATCCGGTCTTACCGTGTTGTGGTTTAGCATACCAGCTTTATCCTCAGTGCTCTGGGATTTGAACATATTTAGCCGGTATATGGATACCCCCAGTATCTCTCCCCGAGCCAAAGACCGCCGCCTAGAGAACAACGAAGAGATCCCCCAAAAGTCGCTAACTTGCCTTTTCGATCACAGCGCGTGCCAGTCCGATCTTGCTAGATTTTTTCCAATGGCATTTAAAAATAGGCGGCATCAAAGTGAACACCGAGGCATTTGGAGCGCTACAAGATATTCTTTTCGAGCTTTGGCCCTACTCCGCCGGAGAAGAAATCCGTCGTTTTGGGTGTGTCGTCACTGAAGATGAGCGGATAGCCTGCATTCGCTCCCTGCACGGCCCCGAAGGTGTGCGTATGTACCATGCGGTGCTGCGCGGGCTGCACATGCTGCTGCATCCGAATGCACTCATTGGTGAAGCCGGCCGGCTAGGACTTTACATCGACTGAGACTGTCCTGACCTCCTGCGATGCCCAGGACCTTGATGCAAAAGCGCTATAACCGCAAAATTCGAGACATTCGATGACCGGCTGGCTGCTAACAGAGTGACTGCGCGAGACGGTTCTCCCGTGAGTCGCCACCTCCCCCCAGAAGGAACCGCAATACCCATGAAAAAATACCGGACAGCAAATGAGGCACATGTCGGCGGCGTACGTGCGCTTATCGCTGGCCTTGGCACTACACTCACCCTGATCATGGCGGCTCAAGCAGATACCTTTACCGACGCCGGCCCAGGAGGAGGCAATGTCATCTTCATCCATCCTGACGGCACAGGTCTAAACCACTGGAACGCCGCGCGAATGTATTGGAAAGGCCCGGATGGGATCCTGGCCTGGGACGGTCTGCCAGAAATGGCGGTTTACCGGGGACATATGGCTGACCAGCTCACAGCCACCTCAAACGGTGGTGCTACCGTTCACGCCTTTGGATTTAAGGTGCAGGGATCCGATTCCTACGGCAAGGACAGTGGCCGCCCTATCTTCGCATTATCAGGATTTCCCGGTAGCATCATGCGCCAAGCCGCCAGCAAGGGACATCCGGTCGGTGTGATCAATGATGGCGATGCGGCAGAGCCAGGTACAGGAGCATTTCTCGCAGAGGTCGACAGCCGTGACGAAGCCAACGAGGTTGCTCGGCAAATCCTCGAAGGACGTCCGGGATTCAGCGACCCCGATCCAGTCATCGTGCTCGGAGGGGGCGAACGTTTCTTTCTCCCCGAAGGCACACCCCGTTGCGAAACCGAGGTGACACCGAAGTGCGCGGTGCACTTTGATCCGCTTGACCGCAAAGGTCCTGCCCGAGAAGATGGCCGCAATCTGATTCAGGAAGCGATCGCTGATCAATGGATCGTAATCCGTACCCGAGATGAATTTGCAGCGCTCAGCAACAAACTCCAATCGGATGCCCGCTACGCCCCCAAGGTGCTGGGGTTATTTGCCGCCGATGATATCTTCAACGACGAGCCCGAGGAGGTACTTTTCAAGGCAGGCATGGTTGATGAATCGCGTGCCGCCAGCGACAGGCGCAAGCGCTTGATCATCTGGGGCGACAAGGCAGGTCGTCCCGGCTTTAACCCCCCCACGGCGGCGGAGATGACGGCGCTGGCGCTAACGGTCTTGGAACGTCGCAGTCGTCAGGTTGAACGTCCCTTCCTGCTCGTCACCGAGATTGAAAGCCCGGACAATCTCGGCAATACGAACAATGCCATCGGAACCCTGCGCGCCATCAATCGAGCCGATGAGGTCATCGACGTCGCCCGCAAATTTCAAGAACAATCACCTCGTACTCTCATTCTCACCGTCGCAGACAGTGACGCCGGTGGGCTGCAGGTAGAATCGCCACCGCCCGTGGATGACGCTGGTAATGTCACTGCGAACGATGTGAACCCGACAGGCGCCGATGAGGCGAATGTGAGATCACCGCGCGACGGCGTCGCAGGACGGCGAACTCAGCCATTGCTTTCCGCTCCCGATGCACGTGGGCAAGCGCTCCCATTTGCCGTCGCCTGGATTGGGAAATCCGACGTGGCTGGCGCTATCCTTTCCCGGGCACAGGGTCTTAATGCCCATTACCTCCGGCAAAGCTTTTTCGGGCACTTTGACAACACCGACGTTTATCGTTTGATGTATCTGACCTTGTTCGGCGTACCCCTGCCACCGGCGAAGGGTCAACTTGCTCCCGACCGACCTTAAGCAGCTGTTGTAAATTGCTGCGCTTGTCATATAAGGGACAACGTCAGCGGCCACCCACAGAGCCACCTACCGGATCCATTACAGGAACACAAGCAGCAACGATAGCGTCAACAAATTGCTGGCAGCGATCGTCCATCCGATTGCGCGTATGCGCCGAGGTGCAATCCGCAGGACCAAGAGACTGATTGTGGCAACCGCTCCGGGAAGTACCGCAAGCGCCGCGCGGCTGCCCAGCAGCACAGGGGTATTGGCAATCCACACCGCGGCCGGTATCACGCCAAGCGCAAGCACTAACGTTGTGGCCCGCAGCCGCCCTGCTCCACCCTTTGCGCCTGTTACTGTCGAGCGCACCGCGAGCGTGCCTAGCTCAAAAGTCACTGCCCAAACGATGCCCACTGCCACGGTAGTTGCGATCGGCAGCGACGCCGCGAGCGCCACCGGCACACAGGCTGTTACTAGCGCTGCGGCAGCAAGTAGCTCGCCCAGGAGCGTCTTCTCACGCCGGCTCGCCGTCATGGGCAGAAGCACGACGCCGAGGATCAAGGGAACGAGAGCACCCCACTGAGCGGCAGGCGGGGACATCCACAGTCCTGCGATACCGAAACCGAGCGCGCCCGTCGCGAATACCGCGGCCAGACGCACTGCGGAACCACCGGCCTCACGCTTTATACGGGTACCCCGATGACCGAGCAGCACCAGCGCTGGCTCATGCAGTAGAAACACACAGACAACAGCTATCGATAGCAGTAGCGCAGCGGAACTCGGCACACCGAGCAGCAACACCGTGAGCAAGGGAAAGCCGATCTCGGCATAGGCGCCATGCTCCTTAGGCAAAAGCAAGCGGCGTCTGGCAATCGTCAGCGATACCCGAGGCCGGCTGCTCCCTGGCGGATCCGGCATCGGAGCCTGCATGGCGCTAGGCGATGTCTGCATGTGACAGAACTTTGACCCTTTATCAGATATTCTGCTCAGGGACTGCCCGCTACTTTGTAGCCCGCCTGCTCCACCGCTTGAGAGAGTCCGGCAAGGCTAAGGCGCGGGCCTTTTATCTCTACGATGCCGGTGTCCAGGTCGGGATTCGCCTCTTCGACGCCATCGAAGGCTTCCAGCGCACGTTTGACATTGCTCACACAATGTCCGCAGCGCATACCTTCCACCTTCAACATCAAGGCGCCGGGCTGGGCTTGCGCCACCACCTTCCGCCCGAGGAAACGGCGCCCCAAGCGCCGCGCTAGCAGGAAGGTCAGCAGACCCAGGAGTAGAACGGTGGCCGATACATCAAGCCAACCGACGGCTTGGTGTTGTAGGTGTGCTGTCCCAGGGCCGGCGCCCACCAATATAAAATCGAAGGTCAGGCCGAAGCCAATGCTCATAACCACCACCGTGCCGATGTACAACAACAGAATCTTCCAGCCAAGAGACCGATACACCGCCCCGATGGTGGCCACGTTGGTGGCAGGCCCTGCCATCAAAAACACCAGTGCCGATCCCGCCGGCATTCCAGCAGCGATGAGCGACGCCGCCACCGGAACCGAGCCCGTGGTACAAACATAGAGAGGTAAGGCGACCACCAAAACCAGCAGCATTCCCCAAAGCCCCTGAATCCAGGCAATCTCCGAGAAATAGTCAGTGGGCAGGGCGACCGAAATCGCAGCCGCAACGAGCACTCCGGCTAGAATCCATAGGTCTATGGCAGCGAGGAGATCAAAAACAGCATAGTGAAACGCTTCGCCAAACCGACTGTACCCTCGAGGGGCTTCGTCAGCCGTTTTCTCCGGTGTTCTATTCGGCTTCGGCCTCGGCGAGTCAACGGCATTGACCATGGCACCGCCGAGCAGCCCCGTGATAAATGCGGCAATTACCTTAAATATGGCAAACGGCCAGCCGAGCATCGCCGCGCTCACCAGGATAGAGTCGACACCGGTCTGAGGCGTGCTGATCAAAAAAGCTGTGGTCGCGCCCCTGGAGGCCCCCGCATTGCGTAAACCAATGGCGGTTGGCACCACTCCGCAGGAACAAAGTGGCATGGGCACACCCACCAGCACGGCGCGAAACACACTGCCGATGTCAGGCTTGCTGAGGTGACGCCGAAGGAACCCTGGCGGTAGGAACACATGCAGTAGCCCCGCCAGGAAAAGCCCCAACAGCAGCGGCAGTGACAGATCGAGGCCAATCTGCCACAGCTCGGCAAAGTAACGCGCAAAGATCTCCATCAAGTCAGTGTCCGTGGTTATCCCGATATGCCACAGTGGCGGGTGAACAATCCGCCTACGTCAGCTACCCAGAGACTGTTTTGAATACAGATATGACAAGCTGAATTTCAATTATGCAGCAACTAGGCTATCCACTCGTAGAATTCCAGCGCCTTGGGATCGCATTTGATACAGCCCTTGGCGCAGGCGCCGGGCCCGGTGTGCTGACGGACTTTTCCTTTGCGGATCCAATGCCCGAGCATCCCACGAAGTGCCTCTGGCTCCACATCAAACCGGTATGCCAAATCAACAAGGGTGGCTTGCCTGCGCTCGCTGAGATAACATTTTAGCTCGGTAAGAATCATGATGATTTTCAAGCCTTCTCCGGCATCGCACCGGGGAAACCCTCTTTTTGCCTCGCGGTATACCACATGACCGCCACCACCGCTGTGAACACTGCGAGCAACCCCAGGATCCAGGCAGACGACGTACTCGGATGCCGAGCGAAAGTAGCCGCCTGGTAGAAAATTGTCGCTGTCATGTAGCCCAAACCGGTCGTCCAAGCAACGACAAACCAGGTCCAGCGAGCATTGGTCTCGCGGAAGACGGCGGCCGTCGCGGCAACGCACGGGAAGTACATCAGAATAAAGAGCAGGTAGGCAAAAGCGCCGATCTGACCGTCAAACCGGCTGGCCATGGCGCCAAAGGTGCTCGCGCTCACGCCCTGCGCCGCTGCCGCCGCCTGCGGGCCGGTCACATCGACGATGTTGAGCCCCAACGGATCGGTGACCAGTGCCGCGATCGCGACCACATTTTGCGGAATGGTCGCAAATGCTTCGCCCACACCCCGCCAGAAATCGAAGCCGCTCATGCTCGTGGCGGCCTCAACCCCTAAATCGCTGGCGGCAAGCTGCCCATACAGGGCATCGAGCGTCCCGACCACGGCCTCCTTCGCGAGCACGCCGGTGAAAATACCCACCGCAGCGGGCCAATTTTCCTCATTCAATCCCATTGGGCTAAAGGCTGGCGTGATGGTGCGACCGACCGCAGCAAGCACGGACTGTTCCGTGTCTTCGTTCCCGAAGGTGCCATCCGTTCCCACCGCATTCATCACATTGAGCACCAGCACCATGGGCACGATGACCTTGCCGGCACGAAATACGAAGGTTCGCAGTCGATCCCAGGCTCGAAGCAGCACGCCCTTGAGGGTAGGCACATGGTAGGACGGCAACTCCATGATAAAGGGTGAGGTGTCCCCTTTGAGTAAAGTATTCTTGAGAATCAACCCGGTCAGAATCGCCACCGCGATGCCAATGAGGTAGAGCCCGAACACCATATTCTGTCCGCCCACGGGAAAAAAGGCAGCGGCAAAGAGCGCATAAACCGGCAATCGGGCACCGCAAGACATGAACGGGTTCATGGCGATGGTCATGAAACGATCGCGCTCATGCTCCAGCGTTCGCGTCGCCATGATGGCGGGCACATTGCACCCGAAACCGACCAACAGCGGAACAAACGACTTGCCGGGCAACCCCACCAAACGCAGAAAGCGGTCCATGACGAAGGCCGCCCGGGTCATATAGCCGGAGTCTTCAAGCACCGCCAAGAAGAGAAAGAGAAAGCCGATGATGGGAATGAAGGTGGCCACCACCTGAATACCACCGCCGATCCCGTTGGCGACCACAAAGGTGAGCCACTGTGGCGCTCCGAGACCATCGAGGAGAGCTCCCATGCCATCCACAAATACGGTAGCAGCGAGAATGTCAAAGAAATCGATGAAGGCACCACCAAAGTTGATGGTGAACATGAACATCAGGTACATGATACCAAGAAAAATGGGGATCCCGAGGGCGCGGTTGAGCACTACCCGGTCGATCCGGTCGGACACCGGACGCCCGACCTTACCCACTCGCGTCACCGTCTCCCGGGTCAAACCCGTAACGACCCCGTAACGACCGTCAGCCATGGCGATGTCCACGTCCTCGTCCATCTCATCAAGGAGACGGTCCTTAAGCCGCGAAACGGCTTGCACAACCTCCTTGCCGGTGAGCCGCTTAGCCTCGACATCATCTTCCAGGAG
Source organism: Gammaproteobacteria bacterium (assembly GCA_049282355.1). Classification (GTDB taxonomy): domain Bacteria; phylum Pseudomonadota; class Gammaproteobacteria; order HK1; family HK1; genus JAGTVB01. The sequence continues at coordinate 25,492 of JBAPTW010000137.1, forward strand.
CTTTACCGCCAGCCACCGCTCATTGACCCTGTTGGCCACCGCCGCTTCTCGCACCACCGGCAGAAGCTTTTTCAAAGCCCGCTCCACCGGCGCAGCATACCGAACTTCCGCGCTAGGTACCGGTCGGTCCTTGGCTGCCCGCAGGATAGTCTGTTTAAGCGCCGTTACCCCCTCTCCTTCCGAGGCCACGACGGGAACAATGGGACAACCCAACCGACTGGCGAGCCCGCCACGGTCGATCTCTGTGCCTCGCTCCTTGGCGACGTCCATCATATTGAGCGCTACCACCAGGGGTACTCTCATTTCCATGAGCTGTACGGTGAGATAGAGGTTTCGCTCCAAATTGGAAGCATCGACGATGTTCACGATGAGATCGGCCTCTCCCGAGACGACATAGTCCCGTGCGATCTTCTCATCGAGCGACACATCCTCCTCGGTGACATCGAGCGAATACGTGCCTGGCAAGTCTACGACCTGAAAGGTGACCCCATTAAAGCCGTAGTGACCGGTCTTGCGTTCTACCGTCACCCCGGGCCAGTTGCCGACACGCTGCTTGGCACCCGTCAAAGCGTTAAAAAGCGTCGTCTTGCCGCAGTTGGGATTGCCTACGACGCCAATGGTGTAATCGCTGGTCATGGTGAAATTTTCTCGACCAACAAAGCGGTTGCCTCGTCCTTCCTCAGACTCAAGGCAAAACCCCTAACCTGGATCTCCACCGGATCCCCGAGTGGCGCGAAGCGAATTACCGTGAACTCCGTCCCGGGCGTGAGTCCCATTGACAACAGCTTTTTCCTATACGCAGTATGCAGGCGATCGTAGTCGACCACTTTGCCATGGTCTCCTGCGGCCAAATCGCGCAGGCTAATTGCCATTATTTCTCCCTCAAGCAGCAAGAAATCGGTCTAGTGGAAGAAACCATGGTCGGTAGCCAAGGGGCTTCACCGGGCTAGGCGCCAACCGGCGCAACCATGATCTTGTGAGCCATGCCGGCTCCGAGCGCAAGCCGCATACCGCCGCGGGCGACGACGACGGCACCATTCGTGTGGCGTTGCACAACATCAAGCTCCGCTTCCAGATTGAGCCCCATCTCGATCAGCCGTTTCTCAAGGCCTTTGCCTGCTCTCAAGAAACAGATGCGAACCTTGTCACCTTCGGCGGCCATCGCCAGGGGAAATAAGCGTGCGTGTGACACCGTTATTCTGGGTCGATCGTTTGATGCTAGCGAACGGCGAACATTTTTCGGCAACGCGGATGAGTCAACCTGCCGCGCAGAAAAGTATAACCTAAACAATAATGCTTCTCAATATCGTATAGAGCCGAGTAACATCTGCTGCTTCTCAGAAGTGCCGTGCTCATCGCTCACGACGTCGGCGCGGCGGTGATACAAACGAGATGGGCTTCCGGGACGACGAGGAGGGGTAAGGCTTGCACTGCGCCTCGCGGATGTGCGCCCGCGCCTTAACTGCTCATGGGTATCGCAAACGCAGTGGCCCTTAAAGCAGCTGCTCAGCCGCCGTTACGACAGCTGGCGCAGATCCCGTAGATATAGAGGCTATGGTCAGTCATCGTGAATCCAGCCTGCTTAGCGATCTCTGCTTGACGTTCTTCGATTACCGGATCCGCGAATTCCTCAATCCGATTGCATTTTAGACAGAGAATATGGTCATGATGGTCACCCTTGTTGAGCTCGAATACCGACTGGGCCCCTTCGAAATGGTGACGCACGACAAGATGAGCCGACTCGAACTGCGTAAGGACTCGGTACACCGTGGCGATACCGACATTGTCGCCTGCATCCAGCAGAGCCTTATAGACATCCTCAGCACTCATATGCCGCTTACCGTTGCGATCCAGCACTTCGAGAACTCGGACGCGCGGCAATGTAGCCTTTAAGCCGGCCTTCTTTAGCTCTGCATTTTCCACCAGTATCCCCTCTCTAGTTCGGTCTCTGACCCAGCGCGCGCTTCCATCGCGGTCGAGCCGTGTGACTTACTGAAAAGCACCTTAGATACTCTTTGAAAAAATTTGTTTTAAGAATGCCGCGAGCCAGGGAAAATAAGGCTCATGGCGACGAAATCGTCCGGAATATTTTAGAGCAGCTGCAAGCGCCCTCCAACAAGGGGCAAATTTCAGGGGCGGCGCAGTAACGCCGCCGTGTACCTGGGAGCACATGAGGATTTCGATTCGCCGCACAGCTCACTTTGAACGAACGCAATCGTTCTTAAATACAACTTCTGGATGGTTAAGGACCGTTAAGTATAACCTAAAGCAGAATGATTTCCATTTATGGCCGCATGTACCGCAGCGGTGGTTTTATCTCCTGCAATTTCTTCACAATTAGGGGTTGTAAACGAAGGTATCAAGAGGGGGGTCGGCCCAATCCCGAGAGGTTGTGAAAAACCATTGCAAGCAAGGCCCGCGATGCTCCGCGACGTATCCATCGCTAGGCGAGAAGGCGAGCACCACCAACGCCGCTATCGGGAGGCAGAAGATTGCCTCACAAGATCCGAGCGTAGGGATAAGATGATACAAGATCCAGGGCGAGACGCGCGCGGTACCGACCCGTGCTGAGACTTGAGTCCGTCTTGCTGCAGTGGCGGTGCGTTGCACCAAGACGGTGAGAAATTAGTGCTTGCCAGGCAGATATAAGCCTGCCTAAGCGCAGGATTGTAGTGTGGGCCATTCTGTGCGCGGCAGCGTTGCTTCGGTGACAGATCTATCCCTAATATCAACCCAGCGTGCCTGTCGCGAAGCACGTTTCCAAAAGCCGTAAACCAATGGATGTACAGCGTCTTGCAACATTTGAATATCCTGCAATTGCCTGCTCACCCATTCCTTCATGGCTCAACAGCCTAAGAGGATGTTTTAAAACCTGCTGCGCTTGCCATAGCGGTGTTGCGCGCCGGCTCGAAATCCTTATGTACTCCCTTGTACACTGCACTCCGATTTACTCGCCCCATCCCTGGGGCTCGCCCCTTCAGGACCAGCCTGCAGCTGTTCAAAATCGTTCCTGACGATTTTGCCTCGCCACCGTGCGCCTGCGTCTCCCTGCGCTCGCTAGGATTTTAAAACACCTTCTAAGGAATCCAAAATCCTTGGCGGAAATCTCAGTTAGAACTTGTAACGAATCCCCAGGTTCCAATTGTTGTCGAGATTGCGATTGGCAACAGTCATTTCCCTAAATCCGAAAACGCCGGCGAGATTCTTTGTCAAATCGAGCTGTGCTTGCACAATATCAAAATCCAAAATATCTTGACTATTTCCCGAGGTCAGGACTTCGGGCGAGTAGTAGTAGTTACCTCTCAGGGTTAATGGAAGCTTCAGTATCCTTTGCGGGAATGTAAAATTCCACCCGCCCCCAAAGCCCACCCCAAAAACGTTATTGCTCGGACTCGCCAGCCGTGAGATATAGAGGCGACTGCCCAGGGAGAACGTTAGATTCTCCCCCAGAGGGGTAAAATTGTTCAAAACTTCGGTTGAAACCCCACCGCTAAACTGAAAAGAATTGTCTGTATTTAAGTAGGCACCAAGAAACAAATCTTGTGTTCCCGTGCCAAATAAGCCAACGTCTCTAAAATACCGACCTTCAATTGTTTTATTGCTAAACAATATGTCCATGCTTTGATTGAGGTCAGCCTCACTTTGAACACCCTCACCTTCCTGAGCCTGAGCCATGCCCGATAGAGCCAGTATCAGATAGAGAACATGACGTTTGTTTACCATTTGCTTGGCCTCTCAACTCCATCTATGTTGTCGATTTAGCATACTACAACAAACTGTTGCTGCAAGTATATTTTTTTGTATTTTTGCATCTCCACTCCAGCATGGCACTACCTGCATAAGGCCCAATGTTCCTAAGAGGATGCTTTAAAACAGCCTCTAAGCGCGGGCGCCGCCGTGCTGGCCGCAACGGTCCTCCCAAGCCCGTTGCGGGCCACCTGGCATTACCTGCGATATTCTTCCTAACAGTGTGGAAGACCGTCTTTCACCCCAAGTCACGTTGCGGATACTATGGTTTGCATGAAACAGCGTTGGCAATTCTGGGTGGACCGCGGCGGAACCTTCACCGACATCGTGGCAAAACGACCAGACGGGTGCCTGGTTTTCCGTAAGCTTCTATCCGAGCATCCTGAATGTTACGCGGACGCAACGCTCCAGGGTATCCGGGATTTCCTCGATCTTGCCCCGGATGCGCCACTGCCCACCGAGCGCATCGAGGCCATCAAGATGGGCACCACGGTAGGCACCAACGCCCTACTGGAACGCAAAGGGGAGCCGACCGCCCTATTCATTACCCGGGGCTTTGGCGATGCCCTTCGTATCGGTTACCAGAACCGCCCCGAGTTGTTTGCGCTGCATATCGTCTTGAATGAGTCGCTGCACAAGATCGCCATCGAGGTATCGGAGCGCATGAGCGCCCGCGGAGAGGAGCTGGAGCCGGTCGACGTCGGCGCCACCCGCGAAGCCCTCGAAAAGGCCTTTGATGCCGGTATACGGGCGGTTGCCATCGTGTTTCTGCACGGCTACCGTTATCCGGAGCACGAGCGTCAGGTGGCACAACTGGCACGCCAAGTCGGCTTCCCGCAGATCTCGGTCTCCCATGAGGTCAGTTCGTTGATCAGACTGGTGAGCCGCGGGGATACGACGGTGGTCGATGCCTATCTGTCGCCGCTTCTGAGACGTCACATCGAACACATGCTCACTTCCCTGGATCGGCGCCACGGCGGTACCCGGCTCATGTACATGCAGTCCCACGGCGGGTTAATCGATGCGCACCTGTTTCAGGGTAAGGACAGCATTCTTTCCGGCCCGGCAGGAGGCATTGTCGGCGGTGCGATGACGGCGGCACGGGCTGGATTCGATAAGGTTATTACCTTCGATATGGGTGGAACGTCCACGGACGTGGCCCACTACGCCGGCGATTTCGAACGGCGCTTCGAAAGCGAGATAGGTGGGATTCGCCTGCGCTCGCCCATGCTCTATATTCATACGGTGGCGGCGGGCGGAGGATCGGTCCTGCACTTCGAAAGTGGCCGGTTTCTGGTCGGGCCAGACTCGGCCGGCGCCGATCCCGGACCGGTCTGCTACCGCCGCGGGGGCCCCCTGACAGTCACCGACGGCAACCTCCTATTGAACCGCATCTGCCCCGATTTTTTTCCGCGGGTGTTCGGACCTCGAGGTGATCAGCCCCTCGATGCCGACGCTGTCCAGCGTAAGTTCG
>JBAPTW010000138.1:0-2596 GCA_049282355.1 Gammaproteobacteria bacterium
ATTTACCCGAAATCTTCGGGAGTTGGGCGTTTAGCCAGGTTTCCAGATCGTCGAAGATCGCCACGGCATGCGCCTGCCGCAGCCGCACCCGCTCATCGGGCGGTTGGCCGCGGGCGTCCTTCTCCACACCGTAGAGCCCGGCGATGCGCTTTATGGCCTCCTCGGCGATGACCGACCCTTCGGACCGGAAGACATCCGTGAACTTACGTCGGATATGAGCCAGGCACGCCACCTCCGATATGCCGCCGGAGCGGTAAAGCTCGTTGAAGCCGGAATAGCCGTCGGCGTGGATCCAGCCCTTGTAGCCGGCCAGATGGTCCGCGGGATGCGCGCCCTTGCGATCGACGGTGAAACCGGTACCAGGCGGCCGGCGGCGCCCGGCCGAGCCAGGGCCGCTCTTCGCGGACATAGGTCCAGACCCGCGCGGTCTTGGTGCGGCCATTTCCGGGCGCCTGCATCTTCAGGGGCGTGTCATCGGCGAAGATCGCCCGTCCCTTGAGAACATGGCGCCCGATGGCGTCGGCCAGCGGCTCCAGCAGCGCGGCCGATTTCCCGACCCAGTCGGCGAGCGTCGAGCGGTCGAGATCGATGCCGTCGCGCTCAAAGATCTGGCTCTGCCTGTAAAGGGGCAAGCGAGTCGCGCGGGGGAGTTTCACCCCCGCGCGCTCCCAGAACCGTACGTGAACCTCTCAGCTCATACGGCTCCCAGCATTCAGCCGTTGTTGTACACCAGCGGCCAGTGGGCAAAGAGTCCGGGTGAAGTCCGGATAACCCGTGCCAGCCAAATCCGGGCGCCTTTAGGACGATACCTGAGGCGGCGGAACTTGCGTCGTGCCCACCGGATGAGAAAGGCATCGATCCGCTGCAGGGTCGGATACAATGCCGATTTGTAGAAGTGGCTGTAGTAGTTGATCCAGCCACGGATGTACGGATTGAACATCCGCGCTAGGTCGTCCAGCGCCTTGTCGCTCCGGGTCTGGAAGGACCAGCCCCGGATCACCTTCCGAATCGCCTTCAAGGCGTTTGGACTGGCGGCGGGGAGGAAGGACACCCCATACAACCCGCCCTTCCAGGCCGCCAACCGGGGCCGAAACCGATAGCCCAGGAAGTCAAACTGGTGGACGGGATATTCGCCCTTGCGGTTGGTATCCTTGCAGTAGACCACCTTGGTCTTCACAGGATGCAGCACCAAGCCGCATTTGGCGAACCGCCGTTCCAGAACCCGACGAAGCGTAAAGGCCGCGCGCTCGCTGTGGCAGTGGCAGATGATATCGTCGGCGTAGCGCTCAAACGGCACGCCGGAAAATCCCCGCTCCAACCAGACATCGAACACGTAGTGCAGGAAAAGGTTGGCCAGCAGCGGGCTGATCACGCCGCCCTGTGGCGTTCCCTTGTCCCGCATGACAAGGTTGCCGTTTTCCAACATCGCCGGAGCCTTCAGCCAACGCTCAACATAGAGCAGCACCCATCGGCAACTCGTGTGCTTGCGCACCGCCTTGAGCAACAGCCCGTGGTCGATCGTGTCGAAGAACCCCTTGATGTCGATATCCACGACCCAGTCGTAGCGCCAGCAGCGCTGACGCGCGGTCCGGACCGCGTCAATCGCCGAGCGCCCCGGCCGATAGCCATAGGAGTCGTCATGGAACAAGGGTTCCAGGATCGGCTCCAGGTATCGGCGGACAACTTCCTGGGCAACCCGGTCGGCAACCGTGGGAATGCCCAACGGCCGCGTCTGTCCGTTTGCCTTCGGAATGTCTACCCGGCGCACCGGTGGCGGCATATAGCTGCCCGACGACAGTCGGTTCCAGAGCTTGTAAAGGTTGTCGGCGAGCCGAGCCTCGAAGTCCTCGATCGACTGTCCATCCACGCCAGCCGCTCCCTGGTTGGCCTTGACGTGCTTGAAGGCCTCCCAGATCTCCCGCTTGGGAATATCGAACGGCTTTGCCCTGGTCATGCGGCTCCTCCCGTCACCGGTTGGCCGCCCGCCAAGGCTGAACACCACGGCCCCTTCGGTCCAACCCCATTACAGGGCCTTCATCCCTACTACGAGCCGTTCTGCCCCTGTGCCCCGCATCGGTACTCAGGGCCTCGCGGGGACCGCCCGCTCGACCCGCTCCCTTGGCATCGGGGCGACAGGTTCCCACGTTCCGTGAAAGAGCCTGGTCCTGGGTCATGCCGCCTTCGAGCCGGATGCCGCACGGGCCGGTCTTCAGGTCTCCGCCCGCACTCGTCCCGGAGTGACCACCACCCCCGGTTTTGACATCAGCCATACAATTTCGGCCTTTCATCGACGGTTCGCTTCCGCTCATCTCCCTGGACCATACCTGACGGGATCATCGTCCCGCCTTTTCCGCGACGCTCACCACCATCGCTCTTTACGACAGCAGCTCGCGGTGGTTTGGAGCCGGCGCCCGATCGCAGGCTCCGAGGGGCCTTCCCTCATCTCTTACACAGCTCCACACCTCCTTCACTGTTGGTGTGTTCGTGGCACACGATGATCGCCATACTTCGAGACCAGCACATGGGAAAGCAGGCCGGGGCCGGGCCTTCCCCGCTCGACCGGCCGGGAGGGCAACGGCGCCTGGCAGATCGCCTC
>JBAPTW010000139.1:0-2224 GCA_049282355.1 Gammaproteobacteria bacterium
AAGCTCGGGTGCCACCGTCCTGGCGGCACACGGTCCCGACAAGCCTATCCGGGACCACTCTCCTCAAGGGTAACTTTACTAACGAAGGCGTTAGTAAGTTAGTCTTGGTCAAATGCATTCGCGTCGCCCGGCGTACATTGCACATCATCTACGCGCGCCGCCGGCGGCCCTTGCCACAGCCAGGTTCGCAGACGTTCTACCGGCGCCGATTCGCCCCATATCAAGACTTCCACGCGGCCATCAGGAAGATTCATCGGCCGAACCTCTACCCCGATTTGACGGGCTTTTTCTCGAGTTGCAGCGCGGAAAAACACGCCCTGCACTCGCCCCGAAACCAGACACCGTAAACACACCGTCACGTTAGCGACACTCTCATGATCATTTCGGACCGTGCTGCAGCGCTTCAAGGCTGCGCTCTCGCGCCTTAAACGCTTCCTCCCTCGCAAAGGTGGCTTCTCCGCGTGCCTTGTCGTAATCACCGGCTGCCATTGCCCTCTCGGCGCGCCCAAGTAAGGTCTCGGCGCGCTCATAGTGGATGGGGGCATACTCATCTGCTTTAACCTCCTCTGCCGCGCTGAGCGCCTGGCGCGCATCGCTTATCTCCTGCAGCGGGATGCCTGCGCATGCGCTGACGAGGATCAATAGCATAGCGCTCAGGAGCACGGCCCAGAGCCGGGTATATTGGTCATAAATTATCGAGATCATACTGATAACTTGCTGAATTCTCTCAATATCATTTAGGCATACAAGCACACCATTCACCGTTCGCAAGCTAGCACCGGCACCCTATGCTGTCAAGGAAATAGCCGGTACAATCCGAATCCCCAATGAGCGATGCCAGGAGTATCGATGCCAGTGAGGATTTTTCACAACCCACGCTGCAGCAAGTCACGTCACACGCTGCAATTGCTGCGAGATCGAGGTCTCGAGCCTGAAATCATCGAGTATCTGAAGACGCCGCCATCCACTGACCAGTTGCGTCACATCCTGAACCTGCTCGGGATGGGGCCACGGGCGCTTATGCGCCGCAACGAGCGCGTCTACAGCGAGGCGGAACTTGACGATCCGAACCTTGATGACGCTGCCCTCATTCAAGCGATGGTCGATCACCCCATCCTTATCGAGCGGCCAATTGTGCTCGCCCAGGGCAAGGCCATTATCGGACGCCCGCCAGAGAAAGTGTTAGAGATCGTGTGAAAGTGGGCGAGATCCTCGTTCTCTACTACAGTGTTCACGGTAATGTGGCGAGCATGGCACGCCACATTGCGAGGGGTATCGAAGAGGTACCCACGATGCATGCCCGCATCCGAACCGTCCCCCGCGTTTCAGCCGTCTGCGAGGCCATTGAAGACGACATACCTGCGACGGGGCCGCCCTACGCGACCACCGATGATCTCGTGGAGTGTGTCGGGTTGGCGCTCGGAAGCCCAACCCGCTTTGGCAATATGGCCGCCCCGCTCAAGTTTTTCCTGGACGGCACCGGCGGTCAGTGGTTAGCCGGCGCCCTCGTAGGAAAACCGGCGGCGGTCTTTACCTCCACGGCGAGTCTGCATGGCGGGCAGGAGAGCACCCTGCTGTCCATGATGTTGCCCCTCCTTCACCATGGGATGCTCGTGCTTGGGCTTCCCTACTCCGAGCCCGATTTATTGACCACGCGTACCGGCGGTGCTCCTTATGGGGCGACGCATTTGGCCGGGGCCAACAGTGATCGCGCCCTCTCCGATGAAGAACACCGGCTGTGCCTGGCGCTTGGCAGGCGGCTTGCCCACACGGCGCTGGCGCTAACGGAGGAAAAGCAGCGTCCCCTCTGAGACGGCATGGCGGTGAACTCTTCGAGCCGATGCGAAACTGGGCTCGTTAGTCGGCGAGCAGACGCTTGACGAAGGGAATGGTCACCACGCGCTTCTCCGACAGGGTCAAATCATCGACCCGCTCAAGTAACTCGAACAAGGAGTGCGTATCTCGGGGATAGTGCCGTAGCAGAAACGAAATCACCTCATCGGGAAGAGCAAAACCCCGATTGCGGGCCCGGCATTGAAGAGCGAGTGTTTTCGCCGCATCATCGAGGGGGCGCAGACGCAACGTCAAGCCGCGACCGAGGCGTGAGGTGAGATCAGGCAATCGAAATCCGGCGCTGCGAGGGACGCTGCCCGCGGCAAACAGCAGGCGGGTTCCGGAACGCTCGGCTCTTTCGTAGAGGTAAAAAATGGCTTCTTCCCAGGTT
>JBAPTW010000140.1:0-1797 GCA_049282355.1 Gammaproteobacteria bacterium
AAGTGATCGCACCAGACGGAACAGTGCCCTAGACTTGAATCGGCAGCAGTGACGTCAACGGTTCAATGCGCTGTACGCCATCTCTTTTTAAGAGCAGGCTGTAGCGGCCTCAATGGAAAATTCTGGAGTGGCCAAAGATGGCGCATTGCCTCACCCATTTTGTTACCGAAGCTGAGTCGTTGCCTCATCGGAAATGTTACCGAAATTGAGGAGGCATCGGATGGACACAGACATCGGCAGCGGTCTGCGATGAAAGTGTTGAAGCTCTGCTCGAACGGTATCGGTCTGGGCAACAAAGCGGAAACACACGAAACCGTTGAACGAATTCTTTGCCGTTGCCCAATGGCATCGAAAGCATACAGTTCGTCACCACCTTGCTCTCGAATCATTGATTCATGAGCGATGTTATGCGTAAACGCGGCCATCACCCTGATCGGTTGCTTACCTCACAGCGTTGGTAACATTTCCCGATGAGGCAACACGATGTTAAAAAATAGGTAACTGCCCAGCTCCCCCCTCCTCCGCCGGTCACTCGGTCCGCAGTTGAGCGATGAGCAGGGCCGGGGGTTGGGTCAGGGTATGGATGACGTTCCACTCCTGTTTCTTGGCGGTGGCGATGAGGGAGCGGATCACAGCGAAGTCGCGGGCGCTCTGCTCGGAGCGGAAGCCACCGGAAATCTTCTGCCGAAGCTTCATCATGCGGGCCGCCTGCTCGGCCAAGTTATTGGTGAAGGGCACGCGGGGGTCGGTCAGGAACCGCAGCACGTCATCCCGGCGGGTCTCCAGGCGCAGTAGGAGGTTATGCCCGGTACGGCACCGCGGGCGGCCCCGGCGGGGGCCTGAACCGCGCTGCGGCAGCGGCGGCAAGGCTTCGTGAAAGGCAAGGCCCGCCGCCACGATCGCGTCGTAGCGGCGCTGAAAGCGCTCCACAAGCCGGGGTTTGAGGGTCTTACCGCAGGCCCGGGCGAGATTCACCGCATGACAAGCGCGGCGCAAGAGCCGTTGCATGCGCTGCGCCCATGGTTCTTTGTCGATCTCGATCAGCGCCTGGAGCTCGCGCAGGTGATGGGCGTTGCACAGGGCATGCAGGACGCCCGTCAGGGTGTAGTAGGGTTTCCAGTGGTCGTGGACCACAATGCCGAGCAGCCCCTCCCATCGGCTGCCCCGCTTGGGGGCGGTGCGGTAGAAGGTGAGCCAACGGGTCGCCGCGATGTGCAACCACTGGGTCTTGCCGCCAATTCGAAAGCCGGTTTCATCCAAGTGCTTGACCGCCGCGGCCTGGATGAACCGGTAGACGACGTCCATGAACCCCTGAAACCGCGTCGCACAGGCGGCGCTCATCCGCGCCAGGGTGGCCGCGGCGAGCTTCACCCCGAACAGGTCGGCCATCAGCTCGACCACCCGGTCCTCAGGGATGAACTGATAGTGAAGCAGGTAGAGGATCCAGGCGGTAATCCGCGCCCCGTATTGCACCGGGGCCGTCACCCCCGCGGGGAAGGCCGCCTGGGTCGATGCCCCACACTGCGTGCACCGGCAGCTGTGGGCGCGGTGCTCCGTGACCTCCAGGGGCTGGGGCTCGGGCAGGTCGAAGACCTGTCGGGCACTGTAGGCCGTCGCCGCCTCCGGGGTCAAGGGCGCGCCGCACGTCGCACACGGCGTCGGGTAGTGATCCAGGATGACGTTCGGCTCGGCGACCGGGCGCAGGGTCTCACCGGGATGCCCGGGCTGTCCGCCGGGCTTCTTGCCCGAGGGCTCCCGGACTCTCAGCGTCCGGCGCGGCTTCTTCAGCCCCTCCGT
>JBAPTW010000141.1:0-1998 GCA_049282355.1 Gammaproteobacteria bacterium
GGTGACCTGTGATGTTAATTTCTAATTGTCGTCCATGTTAATTTCTAATTGTCGTTGAGCACATACATCGTGATTAATAGCGTCTCAAAATCGTATCTTCTCAAAATCTCATGGTAATGAAGCTTCAGTAACGGGCTGATGTAACAAAGTAGCGCGTGGAAGACTTGATAAAATGCTTGCCTACCCCATGTAGTAGGTTATGAACCGCACCGAAATGACCACTTTTTTAGAAACGCTGCAGCTAGACATTGAGCGTATGGAAGCAGCTGATGTCAAGGCCAGTGTGGTGGCGTTGCTGAATCTGGTGGAAACGCTAGTTGCGGAGAACGACAAGTTAAAGGAGGAGCAGCAAAAGCTGAAGGATGAAATCAGCCGTTTGAAAGGCGAACAAGGCCAACCGGAGATCAAGGGCAAAAACCGAAAGCGTGATGACCTATCGTCGGAACAGGAGCGCAAGGAGGCGTCAGGCGAGCAGGGGAAGCGAGGCGGGGGAGAACGCCAGCGGGACTCGAAACGCGACCAGATCAACATCGACCGGGTGGAAGAGTGCCCGGTGAATCGTGACGAATTACCAGAAGATGCCATCTTCAAGGGTTATGAAAGCGTCATTGTGCAGGACCTCAAAATCACCTCGGACAATGTGGAATACCGCCGTGCGGTGTATTATTCGCCGTCGCGACAGCAGACTTATCGAGGGGCTTTACCAGCGGAGGTGAAAGGGGAGTTCGGTGCCGGCATTCGAGCGCTGATTCCGACGATGAAACATGTCTGTAACCTGTCGGAACCGAAGCTTTTAGAGTTTCTGCACAATTTCAACGTGCGGATCTCGGCGGCTTATATCTCGAGCTTGTTGACGGATCCGCATGCGGTCTTTCACCGCGAAAAGGACGAGCTCTACCGCACGGCTTTGGAATGCGGGGGGTATCAGCAGATCGATGACACCAGGGCGCGGGTTAACGGTGAAAACCACTCTACCCAGGTGGTCTGTAATCCGTGGTACACCGCTTATTTCACGACCGAACGCAAAGACCGGCTGAGTGTGTTGGACGTGCTGAGAAATTTTGCTCCCCGTCGTTTTGTGTTCAATAGCGAAACACTGGAGTTGCTCGAGCAAGGCCATCTCTCCCAGAAGCTCATCCGCTGCGTGGATAACCTGGCAAAAGACCAACCGTTCACGGAAGAACAGGTCAACCAACTCGTGGATGAGTTACAGCCCGGCCCACAGCAACGCAGCCGCATCCTCGAAGCCGCCGCGATCGCTGCGTACCATCAGGAGACCGAGCTACCGGTGGTCAAGCTGCTGCTGTGCGATGATGCCCCGCAATTTAAGCTGCTCACTGAGGAGTTGGCGCTGTGCTGGGTGCATGACGGTCGGCACGATAAAAAGCTCAATCCCATCGTCCCTAGCCATCGGGAACACTTGGAGCACTTTCGCCAAGACTATTGGGCCTTCTACGGCCAACTCCTGGCGTTTAAACAAACTCCCACACCGGCCGAGGCGACCCGGCTGTCTGAGGCATTTGACCGATTATTCTCAACCCAAACCGGCTACGCCGAACTCGACGCGCGAATCGCCAAAACCCTCGCCAAAAAAGAGGCCCTCTTGGCGGTGTTGCGGCATCCGCAGTTGCCCTTGCATAACAATGACGCCGAGTTGGGCGCCCGCGCCCAAGCTCGGGTGAGGGATGTCAGCTTGCACACCAAATCCAAAGCTGGCACCACGGCCAAAGATACCTTCATGACCCTTGTGCAAACGGCTAAGAAACTCGGCGTCAGTGCTTATGACTACATCTATGATCGGGTGAGTGGGAAATTTGAGCTGCCTTCACTGGCGCAGTTGATCAGGCAAAAGAGCAAAGCTGAACTGCATCCGTGTCCTGATCCGCCATGAAATTTTGAGAAGATACGCCCCTTGCACATCCAGCAGTGATAGCAATTCCGGCATCACCGTAATTTCATTGGTTTTGTCCGCCACCGCCTGCGGCGTAAGGACTAAGC
>JBAPTW010000142.1:0-1642 GCA_049282355.1 Gammaproteobacteria bacterium
TGCGTCGCACCCGCGGATGAGGAGGGTGAACACGTTCGTACGCCAGAGCCTGCTTTTCGATCTCCGTGAAGGTCAGTCTCAGCATCTTGGCTCCCTCCAATGCGTGCCAATGCGTGGCTACACACCAAGGTACGACAGCTAATTGCTCCAGAGAGTTAACGTACTTTGTGACCGTGGCCAGGTATATTCACGGCATGTCCCGACAAGTCCATCCCGGAACACGCCCCTCAAGATGGGTTTATTAACGAAAATGGTATTAATCGTTGCATAAATATCAGCACGTCGCCGAGACGATTTCAGCGATGTACTTAGTGTCGGCGAGCCTGAAAAAGCTCTTGATCAATGACTTCTGTTTCTGAATGGAACGTAAGATGGAAGCGACGCTGCGCTTCATGCCCTGGGCATTGAGCACGGGAAGCTTGGAGAGTCGCGCCTTAGCGTGATTCCATACTTGCTCGTCGGGATTGAGTTCGGGCGAATAGGCCGGCAGAAACGCCATCAAGACGCTGTCCGCTTCGGTTTCAATAAATTTCTGGGTTTCTTTGCTGTGATGGTAGCGCGCATTGTCGGCGATGACGATAATCGGTCGACCGGCATCCTTTCTCAGCTTCTTGAGAAATTGAATCAACCGCGCGGAGTTCATTTTGCCTTCAATAAAGCTGAAGCGCATGTCGCCACGCAGCGTCACCGCGCTGATGAGCTTCAGCCCGAAACGCCCCCCACTGTCTCTTACCACGGGTGTCTCACCGACTTTTCCCCATGTCCAGCCACGGTGAGCATCGCTGCGCACAGCCGCTTCGTCCACAAAGTAAATCTCTGCGTCCAACTCTCGCGCGCGTTCGACGACCTGCGGGAACGTCTCCTTCAGATACTTCTCGATCTTCTTCGGGTCCTGTTTATAGGACTTGTACAGGGGCCGCTGCGGACTTAAGCCCAGGTGACCCAACAATCGACTGACCGCGCTCTTGCTTAACTGCACGCCGCGCTCCTTTGCGATCATTGAACGAATGATGTTGAGCGTCCACAGACAGAATTCGAACTTGTAGTTCAGCGGACTGCCCATCGTGACGGCATCGTATACCCACTGCATATCTTCGCCCGAGAGCTTCCTTGGCCGACCCCGTCTAGACCCCTCTCTCAACGCGTCCCAACCGCCATTGCGGTAGCGCGCAAGCCAATCGAATATCGTTCGCCGGGCAATGTTATAAACCCGCGCCACCAAAACCACCGGCTCATGACGAACCACAATCGCTTCGACAACTTCTCTGCGCTTCGCGCTACGGGATTCTGCTCTTGTCATGCAGTCATTATACAGCGCGAATACTTATGCAACAATTAATATTAACCCCGCTCGTTAGTAACGACCATGTTGTACAATGGGCCTTTGGAAAATGTCGATCTTAGAAGCCTGACAGCACAATGGCGAGCCGAATTGAAGCGGGTGGTCGTCAGGATGCATGATTGGGTTGCAAGGAAACCGAGGTCGCAACGGACTAAGGTATACGCCGCTCAACGGCGCAAAACTGGCTGTCGAATTGCATGAAATCGGGGGTGGCGGGCCTGGAAGGAGGGAGCAGTAGTTTTTAAAACAGCTTCTGAGGCACCTACGAAACACACGATGGGTCAAGCCGCTGTTGGGATA
>JBAPTW010000143.1:0-4289 GCA_049282355.1 Gammaproteobacteria bacterium
GGTGCCTCCCGAGCGGCTGTGGATGCGGGCTTCGTGCCGAACGATTATCAGGTGGGTCAGACAGGTACGGTGGTGGCTCCTGATCTCTACATCGCCGTTGGCATTTCCGGAGCCATTCAGCACCTAGCCGGCATGAAGGACAGCAAGGTCATCGTGGCCATCAACAAGGATGAGGAAGCGCCCATCTTTCAGGTTGCGGACTACGGCCTGATTGGCGACTTGTTCAAAATTTTGCCGGAGCTCGAAGCGGCGCTCAACACTTAGAAGCCGATTTCAAGATGGCGCAAGCGCCCGCCAGGCGGCGCTGGCGGTAGCGATGCGCCTTACCTTAGCTCTTCAACTTAAGCTCACGAAACCAGCCTTGCTCTCGCCACCGGAGGGCATGCTGATTGCCGGGTCCACGATCCAACCCTCTAAGGCATCGGCCCAAACCGGGATCCCATAACCTTGGCTACGCTGTGTGTAGGCCCATGCTGCTTGTACGGCACACATCAGCGCATCAAGCATGTCGCCCGTCCCATCCTCGACCATCGCCTGCGCCAGGACATCGCAGAGTATTACCCGAAAGCCATAGATGTCCTCCAGACGAGCCGACAGCAAGGCGTTCAGAATATCCTGACGTGCCTGCTCTCGTGTTTGCGTCTGCCGATTTGGCGCCTCGCTTTTATAGCTGCGCCGCCCAATCCAGCGACGCGCCACCAATGCCGGATAGGCTTCCACAACCACCCGGTCCTGGCGACTCGGCCGACAGGGAAGCACGCTGGCGCTCGATCGGGCAAGTCGCGGCGCACCGCGCAAAAACATGCGACCGATCGGTACCCCGTAGAGCATCATCGGACTGCGTGCGTCGGCGCGCGCATCCACTGCGCGTAAATGCTGTCGATCTCCCGGGGACCGATCCTGCCGATAGTGCTTGAGCAAAGCTTCGAAGTCATGCACGGTTAACGCCTCGAGCTGGCGGACGTAGTCCTCCCAAGACTCCGGCCAGCCCAGGGCGGCGATGAGCCTGCGCGGTTGACCAAACGGGAAGTCGAGTCCTGCGATCCAGGGTCCCGAGGACTCTAGGAAATTCTCAAAAACCTCGAAGCTCTCCACCGCCGCTAGGCAATCGACGGACAGGACCTGATCCTCCAGGGTGGACACCACGCAGGTAATAGGCTTTCTCGAACCCGGGCTGCTGGTGAAATCAACACCGAAAATTCTCACAATGTAAGCACTCCCCCCACTTGGCTATGCTCGATGCCGGCTCTCCCCGAGAGCGATACCGCCAGCAATGAGATGGGCGGTTCGCAACGGCTCGGGAAGCGCGCTGTTTATTGCCAAACGCCGTAACAGCATTTCAACGTCTTGAAGCGAGAGGCCGACACGCTGCACAAAAACCCCGGCCGCCGATTCCATGGGGCCCAGCCGTTCGATGAGCCTCCATTTACGCAAACCACCGGGCACTCTGGTCAGTAGCGCGCGCCGGATAGCCTCCCTATCGGGCGTCTTACGGGCAACAGCTACTATCGGCACGCTGAGCCGTCCATGCAGCCGACAAAGGTCTACGACGTTAAAGCCGGCAAACGCAATGCCCTGCAACAAAATGCCCTGCACCTGGCTGCCAAATCGTGATTTCTCGAGGACCGTTGCCAATTTTTCAGTCGAGTTAACACCATCACGGCGCACCGTCGTGCTCAGTACGCCCTCCAGCCGAAGTCCCGCATAAACGGCGCCCACCAACAAAACATCTCCCCGATAATCCCGGGAGAACGGTGCATCATCGAAGCCAACGATGTGGGACAGGCGGCGCAAATCCCCCAAGCCGCTAGCGCGTCGACCCGTGCGTCATCGTTGATAGGTGCCTATAAGCTCGGCAGTCGCCAGTATGTGATCGGCCATGGCCTTCTCAAGCTCCGCCTTGGTCGGCTTTCGAAGTTCGGTGAGCAGCGTATCGAGGGCGTAAAGCTTGAAAAAATAGCGATGTCGCCCGATCGGCGGACAAGGACCACCGTAGCCGGCTCGCTGCCAGTCGTTCAGACCTTCTTGAGTTCCTCGCGGGAGCTTCGCAGAGGCCACGGCTTCGGGTAAGCCCGTAACCGTCGCAGGGATATTGTAAAGAACCCAATGTACCCAGGTCATCTTCGGCGCCGCTGGATCTGGGGCATCCGGATCGTCGACGATGAGCACCAAACTTTGAGCTCCCTCCGGAATGCCGTCCCAGCTCAAGGGCGGCGACTCATCCTTGCCATCGCAGGTATATCGCTTAGGTATCTCGCCCTGATGGTCAAACGCAGACGAAGTAATTGAGAACGCCATAGACTCTGCTCCTCCTCCAGACAACAAGCCTCTCGCTGCGCCGACCGGGTCGCCAGCGGCATACCAACTCAAACACAGCGAGAGCAGTGTAACTGACGCGCGAGCGCTGCTGTTGAGAACCCTCAGCATGGACATCAAAGCCTCAAAATGTCACTAACAATCCAACCAACCCCACTTCGGCGCATTTTCTTTTATAACCCGGTATGCTTTGGGGAACATTAACATAGATCAATCAACCCTAACGCACTACCCAATTCACCGTGGCGCTCGATCCAATACAGTCACAATTGAGCAGCTTAGAAGTTGTTTTAAAAATGTCGCGAGCGCCGGCAGAGCAAGGCGCACGGTGGCGAGCCACCGCAGTGTACATGGGAGTACATGAGGATGGCGAGCCAGCGCGCAACGCCGCTCAGGCAAGCGCAGTAGTTTTTAAAACAGCTTCTTAGCCGGATGAAGATTTTGCATCATCACTCCTGGAACCCATCCATCGCCGAGGCAAAAGCGATTCAACAGCAACTGCGTGGTTATGTCATAACCGAGGACCAGCTAACAGCGGTTCACTCGGTGGCAGGCGTCGACGTGGGACTCGATCGAGCGGGAAAGCTGTCTCGCGCCGCCGTCGCAGTTCTCGACTTCCCAACGCTCAAGCTCAAAGAGCAGAGTATAGCCGTCGCACCTACCCAGTTCCCCTATGTCCCGGGGCTGCTTTCGTTTCGGGAAATTCCAGTAATCCTAGAAGCGCTGGCCAATCTGGCCGACATGCCCGATCTGCTGCTCTGCGACGGCCAAGGCATTGCTCACCCACGCCGGCTGGGTATTGCTGCCCATCTAGGGGTGTTGCTCGATATTCCGAGCATTGGTGTTGCGAAGACGCGGCTGGTGGGCCGCCATGGCCCGGTTCCCGATGAGCGCGGCCGGTGGGTCGACCTGGAGCACGGAGGTGAGCAAGTTGGAGCGGTGCTGCGCACTCGCGTTGGGGTAAAACCGCTCTATATCTCTGCGGGCCACCGCATCAGCCTTCCCACGGCAATCGATTTCGTCATGCGGTGTACCACGCGCTTTCGGCTCCCCGAGACCACACGCGCGGCGCATCGGCTAGCCTCAGGGACTTAGAAGCTGTTTTAAAAATATCGCGAGTGCTGGAGTCGCAAGGCAACACCCACTCTGAACGCATTAGCAATTTTTGCATTATGGGTGCACTACTCGCCATTACGAATACTCTCTCAAAAACGGTAGGCAAACTCCACCATATGCAGATTTAATCCCGGATTCGTTTCGAAAGTGTTCGCATTCGACATGTGCTGAAATCGATAACCGGCGGAAATACGGCGAGCAACATTAACATCCGCACCGGCATGAAGCCGGAATTGAAAATTGCCTCCAAAGTTAATCTTTTCAAATCGTCGCTCACTTAGCAATGCCGCGCCGACACCCCCATTAAGCGATATTCGGTCGTGCGCAAGACCCATCGCGATGGTGGGGCTCAAGGTGGCAATTAAGCCCGTTTCTTCCTGGTGCTCAAGTCCACCAAAGGTGCCGTCGAGACGCGTCGTCAATGCGATATTCGGCGAGAACCGATGACCCCAGGGTAGCCGATATAAACCATACATTTCATACTGCTTCATATCGAACCCGTTACCCGTCTCACCGACGCCCGATCGGACCCCGACTTGAAGCCAATCCGCTTCTTTCGCGTTGCTCATGCCAGGAATCAGCATTATCCAAAAGGTGAGTATAACCACCGTCCGAACTGAATAGATGTCCATGACCTTACTACCCCGAGCGCAAGTCGATATATCACTGCTCTCCCGGCCATTAGTGGACAAATAGTTACATCTATCCGCCAATAGGACATCCAAGTCTTAAGGAGATAACGAAGTGTAATTAAGCTATAGATACCTCCCTGTTTCTAGGATGGCGACTTTACGAGGTAGACGAAGATTAGTCTGCGACGCCAGTCGCAAAAAAGAATCGCTTGAGTTTCGTTGCCC
>JBAPTW010000144.1:0-12360 GCA_049282355.1 Gammaproteobacteria bacterium
CCTGTGCCGGTTGGTTTTTGGCGATCTGTCAATCACTCGCAGAATGCCTTCTTCAGGGAGTGCTTCATCGATGAGGTGGCCCATGCGGGGGGGCAGGATCCCTATCAACTGCGGCGCCAACTGCTCATGGAGGAGCCAAAACAACTTGCCGTCCTTGATGCGGTGGCCAAACGGGCGAAGTGGGACGAGCCACTGCCACAAGGGGTATTCCGGGGGCTTGCGTTGAATAGCTCCTATGGAAGCCACTGTGCTCAAGTGGTCGAAGTGTCGCTTTCCAATAGCGGTAAAGTACGTTTGCAGCGGGTGGTTTGCGCTATCGATCCGGGGCATGTGGTCAATCCGGACACTGTTGTGGCGCAGATAGAAAGCGCCGTAGTGTACGGCCTGACGGCGGCGCTCTACGGTGAGATTACCGTCAAGGACGGCCGCGTAGAGCAGGGCAACTTCGACGACTATCCCATGCTGCCATTAAAAGATATGCCGAAGGTTGAGGTGTTTATGGTCCCGAGCGGTGATTTCTGGGGCGGCCTTGGCGAGCCACCCGTACCCCCTATTGCCCCGGCACTGTGTAATGCACTCTTTGCCGCCACGGGCAAGCGCATTCGATCGCTGCCGCTCAGCAAGCGGGGTTTAGCATAACGTCGGGACGGACAGCCGCGGTGATGGAGGAAAACGCCGCGAACATGCTGCGCGGGAAACGCGTGCTGGTTACCGGCGGTACGGGCTTTGTTGGCCAGCATCTCATCAAGCGGTTGCTTGCGGTTGAGCCAAGCGAGATTCGGATTTTTACCCGTTCGCGGACTCGGGTCAGCGAGGTATTCCGGCCAAGCGATCGGCGTCGTTTGGAAGTGGTCGTCGGCGATCTTTCTCTGCCGGACGATTTCGAGCCGCTGTGTGAAGACATCGACGTCATTTTTCATACCGCAGCCGTTGCACCGCATCGACCTGGCGTCACCAACGCTGCGCTTACCTTCAATCAGCTGAATGTCGAGGGAACGGCGCGGCTTGCGAGAGCGGCCACGAGCTCCGGTGTTGCGCGATTCGTGCATATTTCCAGTACCGCGGCTATGGGAACGCAGGCAGAGAGTGTCATTGATGAACAGACACCTTGTTACCCGGACTCTCCCTATGGGCGTTCTAAGCGCAACGCCGAGCTTCAACTACTTGGCCTGTGCCAAACGCAAGGGCTCGACGTGGTTATCTTGCGCCCCTGCCTGGTGAGCGGTGAAGGTCAGCGCGGAGGCCAGCTTTTAACACTCTTTAAGCTATGTCGTCGCGGTTGGTTTCCGGTGATTGGAAATCGCTTGGATTTGGAAAAACCGCTTCTTGACGTGCATGATTTGGTGGAAGTGCTCTTCTTGGGCACAGCGCGGGGCCATAGGGGCGAAATTTATTTGGTCCATTCCGACGGTCGACATACGCTTCGCCAGATTGTAGAGACGACCGGTAAACTGGTTGGTAATGCCCGCCCCTATCGGCGTATTCCGCAAGCTTTGGCCTATGTCATCGTCGGTGCTCTGGGACCGCTGGCGTTCCTGGCAGGCCGAGCACCGCCGGCCACAGCTTCCCAGGTTTCCCAATTCCTTTCAGAACGACGCCTCGATATCAAGAAGGTGCGTGCCGAGCTCGGCTTTCGGCCGGCGCAGCAAGACCTCGATGACATGCTGGGGCGCACCTACGAATACTATCGCCAGTCGCGCCAGCTCGGCTGAGCGTTTCCCGGCTGTCGCAGTGAGCAACAGTGAGGCGAGAATAGGCAGGGGCATCTTTTGGGGTCACGTCTTGAATTATGATGACTGCGCATTGGCCAACTTGCTGACCGTCGTGTTGTGCAAGGCCATCGCTGATGCGATTTCGGTTAGCGTGTCGCCATGCTCCAGTGCGCTCTTCTGATAAACCGGTTGCGTTTCTCTCGGGACCACGCTGATCGCGTGTCAAAGAAAACGTCCAAAGAAGGACGATGAACAAACCGCGGCACTCGAGGGACCTCGTTGACGTTTCGCATACAGTCTAATCGGTTCGCTAGTTTTTTCACGAACTCATCACTACCCAGAGTACTTGCCATCTCACCTCGCACCATGGTGAGGTTGCCCCACTGCCGTCCTCCACGAACGCTATGTACCTTCTCTGTGCGATAGAGCGGCGCTTGGCAAACTGACAAGAACCCAGTCGATCGTTAGAAAAGCGAGGGAGTCAGCGAATCCCGCCATTGCCCGATAGCTGCTCCAGGAGTAGCGCTCAGGCGACTTGACCCGCCTCGATCGAACGGGGTTGAGGATCACGTACCGGCAGAGTTCCAGCAAATAGCTGTCGCGCTTGATCAGAATCGTCTTGAAACGCCCTTCAAATAAACGCCCTATCCGCCCATGACACCAGTTGTAGGGGTGGATGTACACGCCATTGAGGTTTTGCATACTCCACGAAAGATTGCTCTCCGGGGTCTCTATCAACAGGTGGTAGTGATTGCCCTTCAGGCAGTAGGTATGGCATAGCCAGTGGCACCGCGGCCAAGACGGTGCTCAGAACCTGCAGGTACGCCTCGCGGTCGTTCTCATAAATTGCTTGGCGCGCATTGCCCCGGCTCGTGACATGGTAGAGGGAACCGGGGAACTCTATTCGTAGCTGTCTCGCCATGCAGCGACAATAACCGATAGGATATTATAATTCAAGACGTGACCCCTTTCGCTTTGACCCCTTTCGCTTTCGTTCTTTTTCCCAAGAGTTTATGCAAGACTTCTAAAGTAGTGGCTCTCGGGGGTCGATATTGCATTTTCAGCACTGCACCAGTTCCACGGAGTAACCTTTAAGAGCGGACCAGCCGATGACGACTCAGTACTGGATTGCACTACGCAAGGGACGTGGCCATAGGTTTTCTCGCAGCACAACAAAGATAATTGCCCTGCCGGCGCCTGACCGCGAGACGGCGAGACGAACCGCAGAACTGCGATGGCCGGGTTATCGAGTCCTGTTTCTAGAACCGCTAGCTAGCATTCTTCCCACCAAGCTTCTGGCCACACAAGACTCAATACATCGAGCTGGTTACTTTATTGACACTGATGCTCTTTCGGAGAGGTTCTTCAGCAAGGTCGTTTATGATGAGGCGGTCGAATCTTGTCACCGCCTTGGCGAGGATCACGAGCATGCCATAGCACAACTAGAGGATTTGCGAACATTGACCGCCAACCCTGACGTGGGCGAGTTAGCCAGAGCGCTCGAGGATGTCTACAACGATGTAAGCTGGCATTTTGCGCGCGAAGAGATGCCAGGTGGTTTGTATCGATCGATATCCGCGTTGGGTGGGCATGGAGATACGTTGAAAAAACTACACTGGGATCATCTGAGTATTCTGGCATCGTTAGAATGTATTATCACAACCATAACGGCCCCTATGGAGGAACGTTTAGAAGAAAACATGCAATATGCATGTCCAGCTACCGAAGCATTCATAGAGCAATGGCAACAACACGAGTATCGGGAGCATATGCTGACAGAGAGTGTGCTGCGTTGTTAAATCATATCCCTGGTTCTAAAGCAGTTGTTACGTGGCTCGATAGTAACGGTTTACTCTAGGTTTCTATTTCTGCGCCTGATTATCCAGGCGCGTTATTCATGTAACTTGGAATCACTAGGCGCAGTGAGGGGTTAGCCGAATGAGTCCATGCACAGACAACACGCCGTTACTTGATGCGGTGCTTTGCCGGGCTTTATTGGAAGCGACCTGGGAGGGCGTGTTCCTGACCGACGCCGATGGTATCGTTAAAATGATGAATCCTGGTGCGGAGAGACTTTTTGGTTACCGCGCACGGGAAGTGATCGGGCAAAGCATCAGCCTGTTGATCCCAGAACCCCATGTTAGTCAGAGTGAACAGGGATGGAAAAGCCATGCCCAGACCCGTGAGGCGAAGATTTTTCGTCACCGTCGTGAAGTAGAAGGGCTTCGAAAAAATGGTAGACGCTTTCCAATGCAGCTCTCTTTAGTCGAGTTTAGTGCTGGCGGTGAGCAAGCGTTTGTTAATATCGCCCATGACCTGACGTGG
Source organism: Gammaproteobacteria bacterium (assembly GCA_049282355.1). Lineage (GTDB taxonomy): Bacteria > Pseudomonadota > Gammaproteobacteria > HK1 > HK1 > JAGTVB01. The sequence goes on from JBAPTW010000144.1 coordinate 4,038, forward strand.
GAAAGACAGCTGAACGATCAGCTGCACCAAGTGGTAGCGGTCTTTGAGCATGCCGTCGTAGGCCTGATGATCACCGATCCCAACGGTAAAATTGAGGCGGTCAATCCGGCTTTCACGGATCTCACCGGCTATACGCGGGACGAAATGTTGGGCCAGCACTCGCGATTACTCAAGTCGGGACGACATGACGCCTCGTACTATGCAGCCATCTGGCAATCGATTCATGATGGCGGTGCTTGGCGAGGAGAGATCTGGAACCGAGGCAAGAATGGAAGCATCCATGCGGCGTGGCTCAGCATCAGTGCCCTCACGGATAGCTATAACGAACCAAGGCATTTCTTGGCTGTGTATGCCGATATCACTCCACTTAAGAATATGGAGCAGCGCTTCGCCTACCTTGCCCACCACGACCCGCTTACGGGGCTTGCCAATCGTTTGTTGTTCAACGCGCGCGTTGAGCAGGCGATACGACGCCAGCCGCGACGAGGAGGCTCGTTGGCGCTCCTATTCCTTGATCTCGATCGCTTCAAACATGTCAATGACACCTTTGGACATGCTACGGGCGACACCTTTTTGACAGAGGTAGCAAAGCGGCTTGCCGCGGTTATTCGCCAGGAGGATACCGTCGCACGTCTGGGTGGGGACGAATTTGCCCTATTGCTCGAGCAACTGGCGGGGCCAAGAGACGCCGCCTTCGTTGCGCGTAAGGTGCTCACCGTCCTCTCCTCTCCTTTCCGTGTTGGTAAGCAGGAGCTTCACATTGGTGCTAGCATTGGCATCAGCCTATTTCCTATGGACGGACAAAGCGTTGAGGAGCTACTTCAAAGTGCCGATGGTGCGATGTATCGGGCGAAACAGCAAGCAGGCAATCGGCTGCGATCATTTGAGTTTGCTTCTGATTTAGACACCGCTGAGCGCAATCTCGAGCTTTGGAAGACGAGCGGCTCCGCTCCAGCCGCCAGTCCAAGAAAAAGCGTCACTCGGGCACCGCTTGGCGCATCGGTGATGCAAGAAAAAAGTAAAGTGAAAGGTACTCGAGTCGCTCGAGTCCATGAGCGCGTGCTAGCCTTGGTTGATGCCCTGCTAACTGCGAGCAGCGCTTGCAGTGTGAAGGAGCTGGCCGAAACCTTGCCCGAGCTCTTTGATCTGCTCCTGATGCACTTCGCCGATGAAGAACGGCGGGGAGGATTTTTCGACGCCGTCAGAGCCAAGCGCAATGATCGCCAGGATGAGCTCGAAACGCTGGCGAGTCAGCACTTTCAAATTATGAGGGAGCTCGCTGCCCTCGTTAAGCTTTCTCATGCATCATGGGAAGATGGGGAAACGGTTGATGAACCGTTTCGGCTTTTCCTGGGCGCTGAGCAACTTGCTCATAACATCAAGAATCACGAACATAGAGAAGAGTCGTTGTTCCCAGTTTCGTCTTACGTGAACTGATTTAGAAAGGTGTTTTTCGGACCCATCCTTGGAATGATATCGAGGTGGCGCCAACGCTGGCAACATGAGACAGGGCCCGAGGTATGGGACAAGCGCAGTGTGCACGTAAGTAAGTGAACGAAGATATTCTGGTCCCATCCCTGGCTTTTGGCTGCTGAAGGATTTGCTTCCAGCTGTCCAAAGCGGCTCTCGCTCATTTTGTGTCGAGCTTACAGGCACAACCAAGCCCAGTCGTTTTCAGAACGGTTTGTTTAGCTCGGTTACATCCATTTGACCTGCTTTCTCGGTGCAGCAAAGAGCTATTTGTCAAGTGCTCAACTAGTGCTCGGGGCGGTCGGTGAAATCTGGCAAGGCGACGTAGCACACCACTGTGGGCACCCTTGCGTCGGTGTCTAGGGTGCGCGGTTCCAACTGGCGCCGAAATAACCATTGGGCAAATCCGGCTGCTGGCGACTCTGCGGTAATGGCATATTGGGGCTTTTTTAGCGGCTCTCGATAAGACTTCGGGCCTCCATCACGTTTCACTTCTCTCGGACGGCCCTGCCCCGGGGCCCGAAGCGCCTTTGACGCGCCCTCACCCTGAGAGCAAGGTCAAGATTTTATGGAAATTGAGAAGGGCGACTTTAGTCGCTCCGGCGATAGGCTTTCGACTGTAGGCTCGCCTCCCGAGCTGCAAACGGTCTTCGTCGGCCGGCAACCGATCTTTGATCGGGAACTCAGAGTATATGGCTACGAACTGCTGTTTCGCTCTAGCGAGACTGCCGGGGCCGGCGCGATTAACGGCGAGATAGCCACAGCGCAGGTCATCAACAACGCATTTCAGGAAATCGGGCCAGAACAGATTCTCGGCCCCCATCGCGCTTTCATCAACTGTCCCGACACGCTGTTGCGCAAAGGGCATTGCTTGGTACTTTCCAAGGACCGCGTAGTCCTGGAAGTGCTCGAGAGTGCGATCATCGATGAGGGGCTGGTTAAGGTCCTCCAATGGATGCGTCAACAGGGCTATGCCATTGCTTTGGATGATTTCGTCTATCACCCTCGGTGGGAGCCGCTCATTCCCCTGGCCGAGATTATCAAGCTTGACGTTAAAACCCTCAATACAATCCAAATCAGGAACCACTATGAGCGCTTGCGTCCGCGTGGCGCCAAGCTCCTGGCGGAAAAGGTCGAGACGCCAGAGGAGTTCGAGTGCTACCGTGATATGGGCTTCGATCTTTTTCAGGGCTATTTCCTTGCTCGGCCCATGGTTGTCACAGGCAAGAAACTCCCGGCTGCGCGGCTCGCAGTGCTGCGCCTACTCGCCAGGCTCAATAATCCCGCCATTGAATTTGAGCAGCTCGAGGCGGAGCTCAATCGAGATCCGGTGCTGAGCTACAAGCTCCTGCGCTATGTCAACTCCGCCTTTTTTGGGCTGTCTCGACGTTTTAGCTCGGTGCGGCAAGCCACAGTCTATCTTGGTCTGGAATCCATTCGACGTTGGGTAACGCTCATTTCGATGGCAGGGCTCGTCGACAAGCGCCATGAGCTGATCCGTATGGCCCTTGCGCGCGCCAAGATGTGCGAACTGCTCTACGAGAAAGTGCAGCTTGGGGACAAAGAACGCGCCTTCACCGTCGGCTTGTTTTCTTTGCTGGATGCACTGCTTGGCATTCCAATACCGGACGTGCTGCAACAACTGCCGCTCGCCGAGGACGTCAATGTCGCCATCCGCGATCATTCCGGGGCTCTGGGCGCGGCCCTACACTGTGTGATTGCTTATGAACAGGGCAATTGGCACGAGATATCGTTCCGCGGAATTTCCAGTGCCGTTATTAAGGACGCTTATGCGCGAGCCGTGCGCTGGTCTTTTAAGGCGGCTCCTTGGTTTGTGGGCCAGGAGGGCTGAATCGCCCCCACCACGGTGCGGGGCGCATAACCCAAGTTATTTCCAAAATACCTCGCGTCCATGGTACCCCCTTAGATGCCTTTCGCCCGTATGCGGCGCCTGCGGCGTTGAAAATCCCGTTGTTGCCCTCATCTTATTACCTCACACGACTTAACTGGACCTTTCGAGGGTCATACCAATGCGAATGGACAAACTCACAAGCAAGTTTCAAATGGCCCTGGCAGATGCGCAGAGCCTGGCGGTCGGTCGGGATCATCAGTTTATCGAGCCGGCGCACGTCATGCTGGCGCTGCTCGATCAACAAAGCGGCACCGTACGACCGCTGTTGCAGAAAGCCGGCGTCAATATCAATCAGCTGCGCTCGCAGCTTGGTGAGACGTTGGAGCGCCTGCCGCGGGTGGAAGGGACCGGCGGCGAGGTTCTTGTCTCCAACGATCTAGGACGGCTGTTGAACGTCACTGACAAGCTGGCGCAGCAGCGCCAGGACCAATATATCTCCAGTGAGCTGTTTGTGCTGGCGGCGTTGGACGACAGAGGCACCCTCGGAGAAATTCTGCGTCGCGCGGGTGCGGTCAAGGCAAGTATCGAGAAGGCTGTCGAGGAGATGCGCGGCGGGCAGCGGGTGGAGGATCCGACCGCCGAAGATCAGCGCCAAGCCTTGGAGAAATACACCATCGACCTCACGCAGCGTGCCGAGCAGGGCAAGCTGGATCCCGTGATCGGTCGCGACGAGGAGATCCGACGTGTCATCCAGGTGCTGCAGCGGCGCACCAAAAACAATCCGGTGCTCATCGGCGAACCGGGAGTCGGTAAGACCGCCATTGTGGAGGGGCTGGCGCAGCGCATCATCAATGGAGAGGTGCCCGAAGGTCTCAAGAGCAAGCGTGTGCTCGCCCTGGATATGGGTGCGCTGATCGCCGGCGCGAAGTATCGCGGTGAGTTCGAAGAGCGCTTGAAAGGCGTGCTAAACGAGCTTGCCAAGCAGGAGGGCCAAATTATCCTGTTTATTGATGAGCTGCATACCGTCGTCGGTGCGGGAAAGGCGGAGGGCTCGATGGATGCGGGAAATATGCTCAAGCCCGCGTTGGCCCGAGGCGAGCTCCATTGCGTGGGTGCGACCACTTTAGATGAATACCGTAAGTATGTGGAAAAGGACGCCGCTTTGGAGCGCCGCTTTCAGAAGGTGTTGGTAGATGAGCCCAATGTAGCAGACACTATTGCCATCTTGCGTGGCCTGAGCGAGCGCTACGAGGTGCACCATGGGGTGGAGATCACCGACCCCGCTATCGTCGCCGCGGCGACGCTTTCTCACCGTTATATCACTGATCGCAAGCTTCCTGATAAAGCGATCGATCTGATCGACGAGGCGGCCAGCCGCATCCGTATGGAAATCGACTCTAAGCCGGAAGTCATGGACCGTCTCGAACGGCGCTTGATTCAATTGAAAATCGAACGTGAAGCCTTGCATAAAGAGACCGATCCGGCGTCGAAAGAACGGCTGCGCAGGCTCGAGGATGAAATTGAGCGCCTGGAGAAGGAGTTTGCTGACCTGGATGAGGTGTGGAAGGCGGAGAAGGTCACCGTGCAAGATTCCCAACAGGTGAAGGAGCAGTTGGAACGAGCCCGCGTGGAGCTGGAGACGGCACGCCGCGCCGGCGATCTCGCGCGTATGGCAGAGCTTCAGTACGGACGTATCCCGGAGCTCGAAAAGCGACTGGCGATGGACACTCAGGCGCACTCCCAGAAGATGCAGCTGCTACGTACTGCCGTCACCGATGAGGAAATCGCCGAGGTGGTCTCCCGTTGGACCGGGATTCCCGTGTCGAAGATGCTGGAGGGCGAGCGGGACAAGCTGCTGCGCATGGAAGAAGCCTTGCATAACCGTGTCGTTGGCCAAGATGAGGCGGTAACGGCCGTTGCCGATGCCATACGGCGTTCACGAGCGGGTCTTGCCGACCCCAACCGTCCGAACGGCTCGTTCTTGTTCCTCGGTCCGACGGGGGTAGGAAAGACGGAACTGTGCAAGGCGCTGGCGGCATTCCTGTTCGACACGGAAGAGGCGATGGTGCGTATCGACATGTCCGAGTTCATGGAAAAGCACTCGGTGGCGCGGCTCATCGGGGCGCCACCCGGTTACGTCGGCTATGAGGAGGGAGGGCACCTGACGGAGACGGTCAGACGCCGCCCCTATTCGGTCATTCTCCTCGATGAGGTGGAAAAAGCCCACCCGGACGTGTTCAACGTGTTGCTCCAGGTGTTGGACGATGGCCGTCTCACCGATGGCCATGGTCGGACCGTAGATTTTCGCAACACCGTGCTGGTCATGACCTCGAATCTGGGTTCTCAGCAGATCCAGGAGATGGGCGGCGCGGAGAACTATGCGGCCATGAAGGCAGCGGTGATGGAGACGGTGAAGGTTTACTTTCGTCCCGAGTTCATCAACCGGGTCGACGAGGTGGTGGTTTTCCACTCGCTCGAGCGCGATCAGATCCGGGCCATCGCCGAGCGGCAAGTGGGCTACCTACAGCGCCGGCTCAAGGAACGGCATATGGGGCTCGAGCTGACCCCGTCCGCCATTGACAAAATTGCGGAGGCGGGATTTGACCCCGTCTATGGCGCGAGGCCGCTAAAGCGCGTCATTCAGAACAGCGTAGAAAATCCTTTGGCGCAGCGTATCCTTGCCAGCGAGTTCCTCCCTGGCGACGTGATTCTCGTCGACACCTTGGATGGGCGCATGGTCTTTCGCAAGAGCGAGCGAAAAATGGCCGTCGCCTAAGGTCGCCTAAGGATGAATTATCTCACCTCAATGGGTGTGGTGAGTGATGACAACCTCGGGGTTAGAGCCCACGCAGAGGCTCTAACCCCTCAACGTAGCAGTCCCAGCACACCGATAATGATGAGGTACAATGCCACCACGTAATTGAGCAGCCGCGGTCGGACCAGGATCAATATTCCGCTCACGAGGGCCACCAGCGGTGGCAAAGCAATGTAATGCCCCCGTAGCGTCACCAGTAGCCCAAGCCCGCCCTTGACGATGAGGTAAATGGCGACGACGTAGTTCAAAACTCTTGGCATCGCCAGGATCCAGATCCCAGCAATGAGCGCCATGAGCGCCTCGAGCGTTGAAACGCTAAGTGTTGAATGAAGGGTGAAGGATTGCATAGCGGCTCGGGGTTGATGAGTGAAAAGTCAGGGTAACGTTTTCTCAGAGGCTGTTTTGAGATTGCCTTGGTTATTCTAAACGGCGTTGCGTGGCGGTAACCACCGCTGAGGGGGGGCAAGCACATCGACGAGGCCAATGCGCGCGGCCGCCGGGGAGGTCATTCACTTTGCCGCTCCTGAGACCGCACCCTATCAGTAGGGCGTTATGATCCGCATCACATCCACCATTGCCGTCCCTGACGGCGAGCTTGAGGAGCGCTTTATTCGTGCCGCAGGTCCCGGCGGGCAGAAGGTAAACAAGGTTGCGACCGCCGTTCAGCTACGCTTCGACGTAGCGCGCTCACCTTCATTGCCCGCGGCAGTGCAAAACCGCCTGCGACGCTTGGCAGGCCGGCGCATGACCGTGGACGGTGTGTTGATCATCGACGCCCGGCGCTATCGCACCCAGGAGCAAAACCGTCAAGATGCCCTGGATAGGCTGGTGACGCTAATTCGAAAAGCGGCACAACCGCCGAAGCCCCGCAAGCCGACTCGTCCAACGCTCGCTGCGAAACAGCGCCGCCTGGAGAGCAAGCGACAACGCGCCGAGACCAAGCTGAGTCGACGGCCGATCGCGCCCTCCGAGGAGTGACATTCGCTCGCGCGGTGTGCGCCTACCGACAGGATGCCCCCGCCGCCCATGCGAACCTGCGGGAACGGCGCATCGTGTAATCTTTCTCTCCGGCAGGTGCCGGCCGAGATTACCACAGGCGTATCGGCGGCTAGGCGTCCACCAGCACCACGTGTAATCGCCGCGGCCCATGGGCCCCGATCTGAATGGTTTGCTCAACATCGGCAGTGCGCGACGGTCCGGTGATAAAAGTGAGCGCCCGGGGCATGCCCTCCGAGCGCTCACGCATGAGCCGCCAAACGTCCTCCAGGTGCCGCAGCACCTGTGAGACTCGAACCACAGCAATATGATTTTCCGGCAGGAAGTGCAGCGTGTTGGGACTGTGGTGCGCTGAAGCGACCACCAAGCTTCCGGTCTCGGCGACTGCTGCCACGACGCCGGTGAGAGTGGTGTGATCACCATCGGCCGCCGTACGTACTGAAACCGTGAAACCGTCAGGCCAGGGAATGGTGTCAAATGTCCCCTCACCGGAGCAAACCAAGTTGTGGCCGAGTCCTAGCTCATCCAAGAACACGCGCACAGCCTCTGGGACTGCCTCGAGGGATTCTAGCCGTACCAGGCTTGCTCCGGCGCCAGTGATGCGGCGCGCAAAATGTGCAACGCAATCACCGTCGACAGCGGGTCTGACGGGAGCGCCCAGCGTGCCGCCGACCGACTCCGACGATCTTTGCTCTCCGTCCAGCCCGGTTCTCGATTCCTTTCGTCCCAGCGAATGACGGATTGAGGTCAGTATCGCTTCACGGGCCTCGGTCACGAAGGATCGCTCCGCTGCCGGTGCCTCCAGGACGATTGAAAAGTTTGCACTGCCGGGGCCGGCAGATCACGCGCCTCGGTCCAGCCGTGGGCAAAGGGCAGTGTGCGAAACCGGCCGCGCTGTCGGCCGAGCCTCCCGAGTAGCCCGGCAGCGATGGTCATGGCACCGTGGTAGAGCCGAGGATGCTTTGCCAGAAAGGCCCACAGGGCCAAGGTAAATCGCGCCCGTGGAGGTATCAACCGTTGGCTGAAGGCTTCCATGCGAAGCTTGCGTAGCAGCGCAGGCAGTGGTATGCGCACCGGACACACGTCTTCGCAGCGTCCGTTCAAGGTGCAAGCCTGGGGCAGATCGGAGGCTGCCCTAAGACCGAGGATGCGCGGTGTGAGGATCGCCCCCATCGGCCCCGGATAAACCC
>JBAPTW010000145.1:0-5923 GCA_049282355.1 Gammaproteobacteria bacterium
GGTCGCACGGGCTCGCCGTGGATGGCGAGCCCCGGTCCTGCAAGCGACGCAGGATTGCAGAGCGATGCAGGTATTCACGACGTCCCTTGAGGCAAGGCGATTGACTGCCACCCGGACGAAACGATGACCATGGCCGATTGACGCCGTACCGCAAACGATCGCCGGCTGGGATGGTGCCCTCTGAGCACAATGTGGCGGTAGTTGGATAGGCTCCGCCGGCACCGGAGCGAGAACCAGGAGTTGGCACTCTCAACGTGCTCGACCACATTACCGACAGAGACAGGAGCTATGACTGACATGACCCCAGCCGAACAATACTTCGACCGGCTCATGAAGGAACCCGAAAACCCGCTCAAGGGCAAGAAGGCTTTGGTTCTTGGCATTGCCAATAATCAATCCATTGCTTATGGCTGTGCCATGGGCTTTCGCGCGTTGGGTGCTGAGCTTGCCGTCACCTATCTCAACGAGAAGACGAAGAAGCATACAGAGCCTTTAGCCAAACGCCTGGCAGCGCCGCTTTATCTCCCCTGCGATGTGCGGGAATCGGGACAATTGGAGGAAGTGTTTGCGACCATCGCGAAAACCTGGGGAAAACTCGACATTGCCCTGCACTCGATTGCCTTCGCGCCGCGAGAAGACCTGCACGGTCGGGTGACCGACTGCTCGCGGGAAGGCTTCTTGATGGCAATGGATGTCTCGTGTCATTCCTTCATTCGCATGGCACGGCTTGCCGAACCACTCATGAAAGATGGCGGTACGCTATTTACCATGAGTTACTACGGCGCAGAGAAGGTTGTCGAACGCTATAACGTCATGGGTCCGGTGAAGGCGGCGCTGGAAGCCTCGGCGCGCTATATCGCCTATGAGCTTGGATCAAAAGGTATCCGGGTGCACCCATCTCGCCAGGGGCCGATACAGACGCGAGCCGCCACTGGCATTGATCGTTTTGACGAGCTGATGGAAATGGCAGCAGAGCGCACCCCCGCACACGCCATGGAGACCTTCGAGGACGTGGGAATGGCAACGGCCTTTCTGGCAACAGGCTATGCGAGACTCATTACCGGCGATACCCTGTACATCGACGGCGGATACCACATCCTCGGCTAACTCAATAGGCGGAGGTGGTCATGGCCTCAATGGCGGTGATGCGGAAATTTCGACGCGCCCTGCTTTACTTTCATCTGGGCAAGCTCCTTGAGTTCGGCGATATCCCCCCTATTCTTTACCAACCCCCGCAAAAAGCTCATAACAGCTTACGTCACGGGACGACTTGGCTAAGAAGGTGTTTGAAAAAAACATTGCGAGCGCCGGAGTCGCACGGCGTACAGCGGCGAGCAACCGAAGTGTACAAGGGAGTACATGAGGAGTACGATCCGCCGCGCAACGCCGCTATGACAAGCACAGTCGTTTCTTAAACATCTCTTTAGCTTTAGAGTCGTTGCGAAACGCGAGCGGCAACGATAACCCCTTCCCACGAACGAGGAGAACAAATCAGAAAGTATGGCTTGCTGTCAGCAAGTAGACCGCTGCCAGCTTGCATGAAGGGCAAATCTGTAGCGGCATTGGTCAAAGAGGAGAAGCTGTGATCCGTGACCTCGAAAAACTGACATCAACGCACTTCGATATCGTTATCGTCGGCGGTGGCATCTACGGGGCATGCGCGGCCTGGGACGCCGCGCTACGGGGACTGTCCGTTGCCCTCATCGAGCGCGGTGACTTTGGGCACGCCACCTCTGCCCAGACGTTGCGGGTGGTGCACGGCGGACTGCGGTACCTGCAACACGCGGATCTGAAGCGTATACGGGAGTCTGATCACGAGCGCAAAGCACTCCTCAGACTCGCGCCGCATCTTGTCCGCCTTCTGCCAGTGTTACTGCCGACCTTCCGCTCCGGAATTCAGCATCGCCTGATTATGCGCGCCGCACTTGCGGCCCATGACATGCTCTCCCTGGACCGAAACCGCGGTATCCGCGATCCCGGGCGGAAAATCCCACCGGGACAAATCCTCTCCCGCGATGAATGCCTGCGCCTTGCCCCCGGCCTCGCCTCAGACAACGTCACCGGCGCGGCCATCTTTTATGACGCCCAAATGCACAACAATGAGCGATTGACGCTGGCCTTCGTCCAGTCGGCGGCGGATCACGGAGCATGTGTTGCCAACTACGTGCAAGCCCAGGGATTGTTGCACCAGAACGGGCGGGTGGACCGGCTCAAAGCCATAGACGTCTCCACTGGCGACAAGCTCGAAATCCAGGCAAAGGTGGTACTGAACACGGCCGGACCATGGGTATTCCATGCTTTGCGAGAGATCCGCAACAATGGAGTAGCGAACGCCATCCACTTTGCGAAGACCATGAACGTCGTCGTGCGCCCCCCGCTGACAAAGGAACATGCCGTCGCCCTATCGGTGCCACGAGGCAGAGCGCGGGAAGGTAGAGCACGCCTGCTTTACATCACGCCCTGGCACGGGCACGCCATGATCGGCTCCGCCCATTTCAATTTCGATGAGCATCCCGATCAATGTAAAGTCGACAGCAACGAGATCGCAGCGTTTCTCGAGGACGTGCGGGCCGCCTATCCAGGCGTTCCCGTGACTGACGAAGACGTGACCTTTGTACGCTTCGGCTTGGTTCCGAAGGCGGTTCGCGCCAGAGAGCCGACGGATACGGCCCGTCATAACCTGATCTTGGACCACGCTCAGACGGGCCTATCGAATGTCATCTCCGTTATCGGCGTGAAATATACGACCGCCCGTTATGTTGCCGAGAAAGCAGTTGATCTCGCGACGCGGCGGTTAGGACAAAACGTCAGGCCTTCGAGAAGCGCCAGCACTGCATTACGCGGTGGCGATATGGAGTCCTTCGATAATCTGGTGAAAGAGATGGTGTCGACGCATCCCGGAGACCTCGCAGTGCCGGTGCTTCGCCAGCTAGCTGACAGTTACGGGAGTGACTACCGACAGGTGCTGCGCCACGTCGCAGCGCAGCCCCGTCTGGGCAAGCGCATCGGCAGCGCTGCCTCGACTGTGATACAGGCCCAGGTCGTACACGCTGTTGAGGAAGAAATGGCGTTGACCCTTAGCGACGTGGTGTTCCGCCGCACCCCGCTGGCGACCACGGGTCATCCCGGTCACGACAGCTTGCGAGTCTGCGCCCAGCTGATGGCCGAGAAGCTCGGCTGGGCTAACGGTCGGATCGACCGCGAGATAGCGGCGACCGAGCAGATGCTTGCACGCAATCACGCACGCCCACCACACGACGCGGCCACAGACGAGAAGCAAGCACGGCCGTGAAAATTCTGCTGCTCGCACCTCAGCCGTTTTACCAGGTGCGCGGCACACCGATCGCCGTCGACTTGGTATTGCGCGTACTTTCCCAACGTGGTTGCGAAGTCGACGTGCTGACTTTCCACGAAGGTATAGACGTGCATCATCGCAACGTCCGCATCCACCGCATACCCGCGTTACCACTGGTGCGCAACGTTGGGGCTGGGCCGTCCATAAAGAAGGTGATTTGCGACGCTTTCTTTGTCCGCAAGGCTCTTAGCATGATGGCGCGCGAACGTTACGATCTGGTTCACGCCGTGGAAGAAGCCGTATTCGTCGCGCTATGGATCAAGCGCCGCTACGGTCTCAATTACGTCTACGATATGGACTCCTCACTGCCCAAACAGATCGTGGAGCGGTACGCCTTATTAAGGGGCCTGAGGCCCTGGCTGCAGCGACCCGAAGGCCACGCCGTACAACAGGCGGCGGTGGTCCTGGCAGCGTGTGAAGCCGTAGCGGAGCACGCACGTTATTATCGCCCGCAGGGCGTTGTTGTGTTAAACGATGTTTCGTTGCTCTCGCTCGAGGAGAACCGACGTGAACAAGACGACGGCACACTGCGTCAGGAGCTTAACGTACAAGGGCCGTTGGCGATGTATGTCGGGGCGTTGGAACGGGATCGCGGCACCGGGCTCATGCTAGAGAGCTTCGCCGGCGCGCTGCGCCGGGTGCCAAGCGCACGGCTCGTCATCGTTGGCGGTCGGAGTGCCCAGATCCAGGCGTGGCGGCGAAGCACGACTAAGCTCGGAATCACTCATGCCGTGCACCTTCTCGGACCACGCCCAGTCTCGGAGCTCGGTCATTTGCTTGCTTGCGCCGATGTGCTGATTTCGCCGCAAACCCATCCGATCAATACGCCGATGAAGATCTACTCGTACCTCGACGCGGGTAAGGCGATACTCGCTACCGATCTGCCCGCGCACCGGCAGGTGCTCGACGAAGAGTTGGCGGCGTTGGCCGAACCCACGCCCGCCGCCTTCTCTGCAAAGCTGGTCCAACTTTTTACCGATCCCGGACTGCGACGGCGCCTTGGAGAGCGCTCCCACGCACACGCCTGCACCCACTACCACTATGAAGTGTTCCGTCAAATTTTGGATGCGGTCTACGACGAGCTGGAATCTCATGCGAATGGCACACCGTCTGTGCACCCTACCCGCATCGACCAATGGCGGACGGGCTAAATGAGGTTTGGAGAGGGGGCCAAGCTTGCGATTCTTGATGCTCACCGACCTCTACCCACCGTTTCATAGCGGCGGTGCGGGCATCTATGCCTATGAGTTATCTCAAGCACTCGCAGAACGTGGCCACACGGTCGATGTCATCCACTCGCTCGATTGCTTCCACGCTAAGGGCGGGGAGTTACGCGGCGGAACTTGGCCAAACCATCCCAACGTCACGGTCCATACCGTCCAAAGCAGGGCAGGACGGTTTGCGGCCGGATTGTCGCTCGTGACCGGCCACCCCGTGGCGAAACGGCGTTGGCTGCTGGACACCTTACAGCGGCCATACGACGTAATCCATTACCATGCGATGCACCACCTGGGAGGGCCTGCGCTGTTCCGCCTGGGTCAGGGCATTAAAATCGCCACCTTACATACTTATTGGCTCATCTGTCCGACATCGTTTCTGCTCAGAAACCGCCGCGAGCCCTGCGCACGCAAGACCTGCCTTACATGTACTACCCTCTTTTACCACCGTCCACCACAACTGTGGCGTTACTGGCCGAGCCTGCGGCGGGCTGTTCAGCACCTCGACGCGTTGATCGCACCGAGCGAGTTCGTCCGACAGCGCCATGCGCAAGCCCTGCCTGACTTACCGATCGAGTGCCTCCCCTTTTGGGTAATGGCACCAGAAGCGAATGCGGATGCCACACCCCCGTCTGACGTTCGGCCATTCTTAACGCAAGATAACAAGTACTTCCTCTACGTTGGACGCCTCGCCGAGAACAAGGGAGTGCAGGTTCTGATCCGAGCCTTTCGTGGACAACGTGATCGCCACCTTCTAATCGTGGGTGATGGACCCTATCGCGAGAGTCTGCACAGGCTGGCAAGCGGTGATCCGTACATTCACTTTCTCGGGGCGCGTTCGCGTCAGGAGCTCGGCGCTTTTTATCGGCATGCGGCCGCACTCGTGATACCCACGCTATCGCACGAGGTGTTCGGGCTTGTCGCTCTCGAGGCGATGGCACACGGCATTCCACTTATCGTGAACGCTGTCGGCGCACTTACCGAGCTGGCGGTATCTAACGAAGCTGGAATCATCTACCGTCGCGAGGACGAGCTGCGCCAAATTCTGCGCGAATTTGACGAACGCAGTGAGGCGGCGCATCGCTATGCAATCAACGGCAGACGAGCCGCGGCGACACGCTACACCAAAGACCGGCACATGATGCATTACCTCGAGGTGGTGCAGTCCCGCTGCGCCCGATCGCAGCACGAAAACACCGGGCGCACCCAGCAAAGAAGCGACCACTCGCCCGATCCTTGGATGCCGACGAGATAGTGGGTCTTGAGCCACCATGGAAAGCCCAGGCCCGAGGCAAACCTTGTCGCTAAAACAACAAAATAGTCCCCCGTCCCCGGGCCTGCGAATCCCCTC
>JBAPTW010000146.1:0-2696 GCA_049282355.1 Gammaproteobacteria bacterium
GAGAAGTTACCCTTGTACCTGAGCTTTTTCGAATTCGTGCACAATGCCCGTGTTCGGGGCAAACATCTCCTGCCCGCCTTGCTCGGCGTGCTGCTCGCTTAAGCCCCCGAAACACAGGAAGAGCCAAAGCTTATATTTAAGACAAGAGTTGATTTTCGGACAGGCTCTGAGGAAGTCATTGAGATTGTGCATGGCGCGCGGGATTGGCCGGCGTTGTTTGATGATAAACACCTTGCTTTTTTTGAAGTAGGCAGCCATTCTTTTACTCTTGTGTATCATGTTTACGCAAGTACTTTATGTTTTCAATTACGTTGTTTATTTTATCTCTATAAAGATAACTGAACCCTCCAACCAAAACCCCGTGAGGTTGTACTTTTACCTCTGGGTTTGGCAAAACTAACCCAAATCGCCTCAATTGCCACAATCCATGAGACCACGAAATATGACCGTTAATAAAACATTCTAACGTCATTTTGTCTTTATTGTTATTAACTTTGCATAGCTCAAAGTTTTCATCAACGTCTCTTGATGGTTCAGTCTTTCTTAAAGCCTTTGCATCGCGCTTAGACAAAATATAAGGAATATCATAAACCCATATCTGGTGATTTTCTTGTATTGTTCGTTCATCTTCGTACTTTACTAAAAACAAAAAAACTGGGACGGGTTGATTTCCCCAGTAATCAAAATATTTATCTCCAATCGTGTTTAAATTAAATGAAGTTTTTTGTGTTTTTATCTGGCAAAAAAAATGAAGGCTTAACTCTAGGGTTTTCTCACTTACTATTTCGCAATACAAGTCTATCCCTGTGTCTTTTCCTTGGCCTACGTCTCTAACAATACAATCTTTTGATAAGAGTGTAGCTACTATATGCTCACCTTGATTGCCTATATGAATGTTTCTTGCTTGTGCTTTCATGGTGTTTTCCATGATGTTGTTAGCCTAAGAATAGCAAGAAGTATAAAAGCGGGATAGTGTCTGATTGATATTTTGTTGATTTACGGTTTTTATGCGAAAATACAGAAAATCGCTGTTCAAAAAACCCTCCCCTTTTTTCCTCCCCGAACCTACTGAAAACAAGCCATTTTTTCTTGTCGCCTCAATCGTTCAAAAAACAAATGATTTATGAACACACAACGTGCTCTCCTCTATGCTCGTGTGTCCACCGGTGGGGGTTTTTTGTCACCGAGAAGTGCTGCCTTCTCGCCCAAGCGAAGTGGCTCTGCAAGTATGTTACCATGTTTGCAGGCAGACATTTTGTACAAAAGAAAGCGCATTAATTAAGGGGATGCTTTGCAGAAGAGTGAAGGCAAGGAAGTAACGGTGGCCACAGGAACGATGCCGGCGCCAGAGTGTGTCGTTCGCCTGTACGAGCGCACCGCTGCGCTGCAAGCCACAGGACTTTCCTATGAGGTGGCTTTTGGCAGGGCTCAAATTGAAGAACGTATCGCGGAATGGCCGGCAGAGTGGGAAAAAAACCTCCACGTCCTGATCTATGGTGATTTCGAAGCGCCAAACCATGATTTCACCTACTCATCACTAGGGATTACTATCCAGGCGGGAAATCTTCAGGGCGATCTTAATAGAGCAGCTATAAAAACTGCCCTTTGCGTCGTGCGCGCCATTGTGACGGTGCAGGAAAAGAGCTGGTCTGGAGTATCTAACGCTATTGAACGACTGAATACCTTTCTCGGTATTTGGACAATTATCGACTGGGGAAATCGAGCCATCGGTTGGGACTGTTACCTGATCAGCCCTATCTTTTCAGGGGCAGGTGGTCCGTTCGAGAAAGAAGGCATTGAGACCGCGTTTAGAAGCATTGAGTGCAAACCACTGAAGGTCAAGTGTAAAGTAAAAGCAGCGCTAAACTGGATTCGCGAACCAAAACAGATGATGTTGGAAGGGTATAGGAGCGATAGTTTGCGCGTATATTCCGGATACTGGAATGCGTTCGAGTGTCTCGTCGACGCTGTTTGTCTAATAGTTCCTCAGAGCAAACTGAATAAACATGAAAAGCAGGCAGGTATTGAGCGGTTTCTCAACGACCGTGGTGGGAAACTCGATGTCAAGTCGCTGCGTGAATGTTACCAGCAATTCGTGGACCCTGGGTTCGTGGCAAAAGCTAGCCATGCGCTACGTGTGTGTGCTTCGGAACGATCTGATGGATACATCAAGGAATGCTTCCGTGCCAAACCTAAAGAAGAACAGTTGTACGCGGTACGGAACGCGATTAACCACGGTGAAATCGATATCAATAGCCTTCAGGAGGTATTTCGAGTGGAGGAAAAATTGAACCGACTTCAAATGATAGTGTTCAGGATGCTTCGTAATTTCATCTTATTCCCATGTCCTCGTGACTCTGACCATGGGTAGCCTTCCCATAAATTTTCCATTTCTTAAAACACCACCCGCTCCACCTCATCGAGCGTAATCTCATCCACACGCCGATCATAGAGCTTGGTGGTCCTCGGGCTCACGTGGTCAGCCATCCGCTGGGCCATCTCGAGTTCGCCGCCGTTTTGGAGATAAATCGTAATCCCGGTCCCCCGAAAGCTGTGGCAACAAATCGGTACCTGATTAGTAAGATTCTTCAGCTAGGCGGAGGCAACGCTCAGGGCGTGGTCCGACGGCGATCGCAGCGGTGAGCAGTCGGCTGTGAATCGTGTCGAGGCGGAAACGGCGGTTGAAGCGATAAGCG
>JBAPTW010000147.1:0-4708 GCA_049282355.1 Gammaproteobacteria bacterium
CAACTTTACCGATCCGGACTCCCGGATCATGAAAAACAGCACCAATCAAGGCTTCGACCAGCACTACAACGCGCAGGTCGCGGTCGATCAGGACAGCCTGCTGATCGTGGGCCAGAGCCTGTCCAATCACCCCAACGATCAGGCCGAAGCTCAACCCACCCTAGAGGCGATCCCGCCCGCACTGGGTACCCCCAGCTCCGCGGCCTTGGACAACGGCTACTTCAGCGCCGCCAATATCGAGCACTTCAAAGCGCTCAGGATCGATCCTTACATCGCCACCGGGCGCGATCCCCATCATCCCAGTTGGCACGAGCGCTTTGCCCAAAGCCTCACTCCACCTCCCGAGCAGGCCAGTCCCAAGGTGAAAATGGCCTACAAACTCCAAACCGAGATCGGCAAGGCCATCTACCGCTTGCGCAAGTGCACCGTCGAACCGGTTATCGGTATCATCAAGGAAACCTTGGCCTTCCGTCAGTTCTCCTTGCGCGGCTTGAGCCACGTTGCCGGCGAGTGGGCTCTTGTTTGCCTGAGTTTCAATCTCAAGCGCCTGCATACGCTCACCAACGGCCAATTACTGCCCCTGCGGATTTCTCCGACAGGCTGCTAGGTGAGACATTTACTTCGCAGCGCCTGCAAGCGGCTCATGTAATTCTGCGGCAGATGTTCTTTACTGCCTTGCAGCTTTAACACTTTAGTGCAAAACGGGGCTATTTTCTAAAAAGTAGAAAAACAAAAAATGATTACCAAACATATACTTAAGCATCATTTAGCAATGAATGAACCCGGTTCACAATCCGCTATATGGCCGAGGTCTCAGGATCCTGGATCATCATTCGCCAAACGCCGACGGATCGCCGCTCTGATAATCGCTGACTGCACCCCCTCCATTAACGGATCCTGTCGCCGCAAAAGTACCATTGCGCGCTCCATTCGTTGCGGTAGTTCATCCCCTAAATCAACAACATCAATGACGTTATTCTGCACGAGGTCCTCACCTGCTCCGACTGATTGCAGCACTGGCTCTGAATTTAACAGTTCTATTACGGCTTCCCGAACCCAACGGCTCTTCCCTTTCGCACCATACAACTGGTGAGCCTTGTCTCGCATCTTGTCTCGCAAACCAGACGGCAACCGATACGTTGTCTTCAAGATAACGTCCTTTCTAGGTCGGCAAGAAACGCTTTCCAAGTCTTTGTTACGCTTGAATAGTCACTCCAATCTATAGGCGGTATCTGCCCGTCGGATTTAAACCGACGAATGATTTCTCGTACTAAAGGCCCATTTCTGGTGCTGCCCAAATTGATTTTCGTGGCGGGTCGTCCTTTGGTTGTTCCATGCTGAAATTGTGGCTTTGGCGAAATTGCCTTCTCCCGAGCTTTTTTAACCGACATCCCTGCTTCGACTGCGCTAATGGCACGGGCGCGGGCCGCAGCGTCGTCAATTCCCGCCAAATCTGCCGCCGCAGACAGGCTACGAATGCGCGCCTGACTAACAGCTGACATTATGTCTGCAGGGCCTTTCAAAATGGTCAGATACTTATATGCCTGCCGCTTAGAAACGCCAATCGTCCGCGATAAATCCTCAGCGGACACAGGATCGTTTTCTGCACCCTCCATCTCCTCTACAACTGCGGCAATATTGCGCAACCGTGCTGTTAAATCGAGATCATCGCGCTGCAGGTTTTCGATTAGCTGAAGGGAACGTAATCTCGCCGGCCGTGTACGCGAAATCCAAGCAGGAATTGCGCTGAGTCCTGCAACACGCGATGCCCAATACCTCCGCTCGCCGTAAACCAGACGAAAACGATCACCTCGTCGGTAAACTCGGATAGGCTGTTGAATTCCATGCGCTCTAACGCTCTCGGCTAATCCGTGAAGCTTCAACAGCATCTGCGTACGCCTGTCTATCTCTCCCTCTTGTTCCCGTGCGGCAGCGACCAATTCTTTGTCCAATAGCCAATTAAATTCCTCTTCTGTAAGCCCAAGAGCCCGAGAGTTCTCTGGATCAGTTTCGATTCGTTCGATATCAATGAACTCCACGTTCAATTCACCCGCCTCTGCTTGCCCTTGCCGGACAACTTGGGATATTTCCGATCCAATCTGCGATTCACTGCCGAAGCGAAAACGTTTTGACCTTACCATGCTCCATTCGCTCCTATTTGTTAATTTGTTAACTGAATAAACGCTCTTGGACAAACTCGCACATCATTGTGGCCTCCTGCCTTGCAGGATCCCGCATTGGTAGGTCAAACACACTCGAAGGCTCAGCGCCCGGATGGTCAGATTCTGCAAATGCAATCCGCTGCCGAAGCATGACTGGTGATAAGAGCGGCGCGACCGTTTCATCCGCCTTAAGGCTTTGATAATACCCTTCATGCAAAGCAACTCCTTTACGCACCATGTTAGGTACGATGCCAAGGATCTCCAACTTGTCGGAGAGTTCTCGACGTCGAATTTCTCGCCGCCACAGCTGGAGCATGCCGTGAAGACCTTCTATCGGTTGAGGCTCCATTGTTGTGGGAATCAGCAAATGCGTTGCTGCACGCACGGCACTCACTGTCAAAGGTCCTTTTGAGGGAGAAGTGTCGATGATCGCGAGTTCATAAGCTTCTTTTACGTCCTTGAGGTTGAGAAACTCTCTTAGTCGGTCATGGACCCGCTGCTTAACTTCTTCCTTACGAACCAACTCGATATCCCGCAGTTTAGGTCCCTCCCCCGGGATGATCTCCAATGATTCCCACTTGGTCGGATAAGGCATCACCTCTCCCTTGAAATAGATATCTGCCGTTGAACTTCGCCCTGTCCAATGCTCGTCGTCTGAGCAATAGCCTGGGTGCAGTGGAGGAAGAATTCCATCCGGTTCCGAAAGTTCGAAATCCATATTCAAGAAACGTCGCGAATAATTACACTGGGGATCTAGGTCAAGCGCTACTGTTGGTACCCTTCGTCTAGCGAAGTACTCGGCCAGTAGCCTCGCTACCGTTGTCTTGCCGACACCACCCTTGTTCTGCACGATTGCAAGAACTTTCATGCACCCTCCACTGAAATGCAATACCGTATAACAAAAAAGTAATACAGTATTGAGAAAAGCGGAAGGGAAAACTATAGTTTTGGTATACCTGTCTATTCGCCAGAATGTCCGTACCTCATCGGAAACGGTTCCCGTATCATAGGAATGACGAGGAAAGAGGCAGTGAAGCCAACGAGAGCGGGAAAGGACAAACCCTCCTCATCAATAACGGCAGCCCTCGCCCGGCTTGAGGCCAGTCTGAAGGCACACAATCCGCAGCAATTTCCGCCAACAAAGCCATCGGAAAGCTATCCCAAAGGCAAGCTATATCAACTTCCCATGTGGCCCGATGCACGCCGTGGAATACCCAATGCGCTAGTGCGTGGAGCGCTATTTACTGTGGGAAACTGTCGCCACCAGCGCTTGTATCGCAAAAACATGGTGATCGCTGTCCTTGGTGACGCGGAGATCAACTACACAGGGGAGGAACTCCGACAAGATGACGAAGACGTCTTTCTTCAACTTGTGCACCTCGCAAGGCTGTCACCCCTTGGTACGGAGGTGGAGTTCACAGGGCATTCTCTACTCAAGGCGCTCGGGTGGCCAACGAATTCCCGATCCTACGATCGGCTACGAAACACGATTACTCGTCTGTCGGCAACTGGGCTTGAAGTTCGCGGCGACAATCACGGTTATAGCGGCTCGTTAATCCGAGATTTCCTGTGGAAGGAACTAGATGGGCGTTATTCGAGGGTCTGGAAAGTCCGCCTTGAACCTAGAATTGTGGCGCTTTTTGGCCACATGATTTATACGCAACTGGATTGGAACCAGCGTTTAAGGCTCGGCAACTTAGCGAAATGGCTCCACAGCTTCTACTATACCCATGCAAATCCCTTCCCGCTAAAGGTGGAAACCATCCACCGCCTGTGCGGCTCGAGCACCCAAAGCCTTCCTAAGTTTCGACAGCTGTTAAAGAGGGCACTTGACGAACTCATTGAGGTCGGCTTTTTTGAATGCTGGAAACTCGATAATCGCACCCAACTCATCCACGTAATCAGAGCAAAACGCCGCATAAATTTGCCGAATCTCTGACGATCCATCTGCTTACACGAGCCACTGCTCGGATCCAGTTTCACCACCCAGCAGGCCTGAACGATGCACCCGAGTGTGCATTATATGCATCGTTGTGGCACCGCTACTACATGAAATACGAGGCTCAAGCGTCGAAGTAGGAAGGAGGCGATCTGCGGTCCAAGTACTGTTGCATGGAAGTTAGCGACAAGTTATCGGCAGGAAACCACTTCTATCGATTCGTGCATCGGAGTATCACGGTTTATTTAACGCTATTTCCCGTCTAGCTGCAGTTTTCTGCAAAGAATTCGTGCATTGAGGTATTGGTCTTTCGTGATCGCCCGCCTGGACGCACGGCGTCAGCTTCCGAATTCGCCTTCGTGCATCGGGGTAGCGCCTTCGTGCATTGAGGTACAACAATTCGTGCATTGAGGTACAACAATTCGTGCATTGAGGTATTAGATGGTGCGCCTTTATCGGTTTTTTTTTCTTATATTCTCGATACATAGCAACACGCACCCAAGCCACCTAATCTTTTCTTAATCATTTTTTAATCGTCTTCTAAGAGTTTATATATACAAAAAATACCAAGACCTTTCTCCGTCACGGAGACATACCACGCCCGAAC
>JBAPTW010000148.1:0-2413 GCA_049282355.1 Gammaproteobacteria bacterium
AAGACTGATCGCCCAAGCCGCACAAAACGAGCGAAGTGTGGAGGGAAACGACAATGACTGATCTCAAGGTTAAACCCGAACATCTGCGCCGAGGCGCCTTCGTCTACGTGCGCCAATCCACCACCACCCAGGTCGAACACCATCGCGAGTCCACGCAACGCCAATATGCCCTCGTCGAGCGCGCACACGCGCTCGGATGGACAGCCGAGCAGATCACCGTCATCGATGACGATCTCGGCCTCTCCGGTGCCACCACCCAAGGGCGCAGCGGTTTCGCCCGCATGACCGCCGAAGTAGGCCTCGGACATGTCGGCATCGTGCTCGGTCTTGAGGTCTCGCGTCTGGCGCGTAACAACGCCGACTGGTATCGCCTCCTCGACCTGTGCGGCGTAACCAACACCCTCATCGGCGATGCCGACGGCGTGTACCATCCGAGCCTCTTCAACGATCGCCTCGTCCTCGGATTGAAGGGGACTATGTCGGAGGCAGAGCTCCACATCCTGCGCGCACGCCTTGATGGCGGCATCCGCAATAAAGCCGCCCGCGGCGAGTTGCGTCGAGGGCTGCCGGTAGGCTTTGTTTGGGGTGAAGAGGATGGCGAGATCCGGTTCCATCCCGACGAAGCCGTCACCGGCACGATCCGCACCGTGTTCGCGCGCTTCGCCGAGCTCGGCTCGGTACGCCGGGTCTGGCTGTGGTTCCTGTCCGAACACCTCACCTTCCCACTGCGCGTCCACAGCGGCGCCGAGATCCGCTGGATCCCTCCGACCTATGTCACCATTCACCAAGTGCTCACCAATCCGGTGTATGCTGGCGCCTACGCTTACGGCAAAAGTCGACACGAACGCTACGTCGATGACAGCGGTATGCTTCGCAAGCGCGTGCGCCAGCTCCCTCGCTCCCAGTGGGCCGTGCTCCTCCCCGAACATCATAAGGGCTTCGTCGATTGGGAGACCTATGAGGCAAACCTGGCGCGCATCGCCTGCAATACCCGTCCACAGCCGCATCAATCGGGAGGCGCCGTGAGAGAAGGGACTGCGCTTCTGCAAGGCATCGCCGTATGCGGGCACTGCGGACGTCGGCTGCGCACCCACTATCAGGGGCGCAACGCCTCGCCGGGCTACCATTGCCCCGGCAAGGACATCGTCAACGGGCGGGGCGTGTATTGCCTCAACATCGGCGGCGTGCAAATTGACCATGCCGTCGCCCGCGCCGTCATCGACGCGCTGCAGCCCGCTGGCCTCGAGGCAGCGCTCCTCGCCGCCGAGCAAATCGAGAGCAACCACGACGCCGCGCTGAAGCAGTGGCAACTTGCCGTGGAGCGAGCGCATTATGAGGCCGAACGGGCTGAACGCCGTTATCGCGCCGTGGAGCCCGAGAATCGCCTTGTCGCCCGAGGTCTCGAAGCGCAATGGGAGCAGCGGCTGCGCGAGCTCGAGCAGGCGCAGAGCGAGCTTCGTCGCCGCAAGCAACACCGTCCGCGTGAGCTCAGTGCGCATGAGCGCGACGCGGTGCTTGGGCTCGGCGAAAACCTCCAACGCGTATGGCACGCGCCCTCGACCACTGCGCGTGACCAAAAGGAACTGCTCAGAGCGCTGCTCGAGGAAGTCATCATTGCAGGCCACCGCGACGAGTATCGCGCCCACCTCACGCTTCGCTGGCGCGGCGGGGCGCTGACCGAGCTCGACGTCCATCGCCCACGCTCGCGCCCGGCCCCGATACGCACCGATGAAGACAACGTTGATCTCGTGCGCCGCTTGGCCTTGCATTACCCCGATGCCGTGATCGCCGGGATCCTCAACCGCCAGGGCAAGTCCACGGCCTACGGTCACCGATTCACCGCCAACCGCGTCGGCAATCTCCGTCGGCATTGGAACATCCCGCGTTTCGAGCCTACGAATCAACCTACCGAAGGTGAATTGGTCAACATCAAACAAGCGGCCAACATCCTCGGCATCGCGCCCTCGACAATCCACCGTTGGCTCAACGACGGATTCATCGCCGGCGAACAACTCACCCCCGGTGCACCTTGGCGCATCCGTTTAACTGATGCTTTGCGCAGCCGTTTCGTCGAAGAACCACCCGAGGGCTACGTGCCGATGCAGGATGCGACCAAAATCCTCGGCCTTTCCCGCCAAACAGTGTTGCAGCGTGTCAAGCGCGGTGAACTCGACGCGGTGCATGTCTATCGCGGAAAGAGGAAAGGACTGAGAATCAAAGCGATAGATGATTATCCAGATCTGTTTCACCACTCCTCATGAACCAGGGGGCAGTATGAAGACACGTCCAAGTAGGCGCACAGATCCGCATCCACTACTTCTGGGAAGCCGCTGCACAGCCCTGTCTTGACTGCGCACAGCGCATCATGCGCACTGCGTCCCGCCCGGTAGGCGTACTGCTCGGGCGCCAGGTC
>JBAPTW010000149.1:0-17942 GCA_049282355.1 Gammaproteobacteria bacterium
CCAACAGATCTTCACCATCGATCTTGACCTCGGTCCCGGAATACTTGCCAAACAACACCTTGTCCCCCGCTTTCAGATCCAGGGGGCGGATCTCGCCGCTGTCCAGCAACTTGCCCGACCCCACCGCTTTGACCTCGCCGCGAATCGGCTTCTCGGCGGCGGTATCGGGTATCACTATCCCACCGGCCGAGCGGGTCTCCTCCTCAGCACGCTTGACAATCACGCGATCATGCAACGGTCTTAGGTTCATCAAAAATCTCCTCAAACCAAAGGCGACAGAAAAGCTTCTAAGGCCTAGCCGAGGCAAGCGTTGGCACTCGGCCTAGATGAGTGCTAATAATAGGGGCCAAGTTTGCGGTGTCAAGATGTTCGACTGATCGTGCTTGCTGGCGGCGTCGGTGCTTTGGTGTAAACCACGCGTCCGACTGGCCGCCTGTCAGCGCCGCGGGTCGTATTGAAAAAATCCCAATGTCGTGATGTAGTCCTAATTGCCTAAGTCCCTTAGCCCCAAGGAGCAGTAGGATGCCGGAAGCTAGCCCTTATATACTCGTGCTCTCAACCTGCCCGGATGAAGCAACGGCCGAGCGCCTCGCCGCCAATCTCATCGATGCAAAGCTTGCTGCCTGTGTCAACATTCTGGGGCCGTTGCGCTCCATTTATCGTTGGCAGGGGGCGGTGCAGAAAGACGATGAGATGCTTTTAATTGTCAAGACTCACCTTGGCCGCTATCCCGAAGTCGAGCGGCTCATCGTGCAGCAGCATCCTTACGAACTTCCCGAAGTTGTCCAAGTCGCAATAGGTGGCGGATCGGCAGCTTATCTCTCATGGATAGGCCACTGTCTGGAGATCGATTAGATGCATTTCCTGAGGCTGTTTGGTTGGGTAACTATCGGGCTGCTGTTGCTTGCTTTCGAGTCCGGTCACGCCCGCCCCCAGGAAGCGATACTGTTGCCGCCGGGAAAGGCGTTTCAAGCCGACGCCGAAGGCTCCCCTGAGGGTATCCGAATTACCTGGTCCATCGCGGATGGCTACTATCTCTATGCCACCAAGTTTCGTTTCTATACCAGCACGCCGGCGGCGGTGCTCGGCGAGCCAGCACTACCGAAGGGTGAGATCAAGCAGGATCCGTTTTTCGGTGAGCTGGAAATCTTTCGCGATCAAGTGACGGTGACATTGCCGCTGACTGTGGATGGGTCGTCTATCGAAGCGATCGAATTGAAGGCGACCAGTCAAGGGTGTGCGGATCAAGGAATATGTTATCCACCCCATACCGAAAACCTCCGGGTCGCTGTATCCGATGTGGCAGGGGCTGAGAAGACCGCGGTAGCGCCCGCCAGTGATCCCGTGGCCGCCTTGGCGGCCCTCGCCTCGATCCTAGGGGGGGGTAGCACGGACGACGAATTTCTGGATCCGGACAAGGCGTTCACGCTGGACTCTCAGGTCCTCGCCGACCAGGCGCTGCGGGTGAGCTGGACCATCGCAGACGGCTATTACCTGTATCGCGACAAATTCCAGTTCAAGCTCGTAGACGCGGAAGGGGTGACGCTGAGTCACATCGAGATCCCCTCCGGTGAGGTTAAGCACGATGAGTTCTTTGGCACAGTGGAGGTTTTCCATCAGCAAGTGCAGGCCGTTCTTGGGCTTGAGCGTGCTCAAACCAAACCCACTGCACTTGCTCTCGAAGTAGGCTATCAGGGCTGTGCCGAGGCGGGACTGTGTTATCCGCCGATAACCAAGCGCCTCAGCTTCCATTTACCGGCCGTGGCCAGCGCCCGTGACACGCCGCAGAAAACGGCCGTACCCTCTGAGCTTCAAGCTTCGAGCACAGCAGCCGCCGTTGCTGAGGACCAACCCTCCATCCTGGAGACTGCTCCCGTTACCGAAGGCAAACTCTCGGAACAGGATCGCATCGCCCGATCGCTCGCGCTGGATAATCGCTGGCTCGTATTAATCACCTTCTTTGCTTTTGGGATGCTGCTTGCCTTTACACCTTGTGTTTTCCCCATGGTGCCCATCCTCTCGGGTATCATTGCTGGGCAGGGTGATCAAATCACCGCGCGTCGGGCGTTCGTGCTGTCGCTGGTGTACGTGCTCGCCATGGCGTTTACCTATACCGTTGCAGGCGTGGTCGCGGGGCTTTTCGGTCATAATCTTCAGGCCATGTTTCAGAACCCCTGGCTGATCGGCGCCTTCAGTGGGGTGTTCGTACTGCTCGCTCTGTCCATGTTCGGCTTCTACGAATTGCAGTTACCGACGAGCTGGCAGTCTCGGCTGGCGCGTTTCAGCAGCCGTCAGCGGGGAGGAACCCTGCTCGGCGTTGGCATCATGGGGATTCTGTCGGCACTGATCGTGGGTCCGTGCGTTGCGCCACCGCTGGCCGGGGCGCTTATCTACATTGGCCAGAGCGGCGACGCTATGCTCGGTGCGACCGCCTTATTCGCACTGAGCCTTGGCATGGGTGCACCGCTGCTGGTGATCGGCACCTCGGCCGGTAAGCTGTTGCCACGTGCAGGCCCCTGGATGAACACCGTCAAGCACGTCTTTGGGGTTTTGCTACTGGCGGTGGCCATCTATCTCCTGGAGCGCCTTATTCCGGGCTGGGTGGCGATGCTGCTGTGGGCCGCTCTGCTCATCATTGCCGCCATTTACATGGGAGCGCTCGACTATCTGCAGCCGGGTGTGAGCGGTTGGCGGCGGCTTTGGAAGGGCACGGGCTTGGTCATGGTGGTGTACGGTGTGTTGCTCATGGTGGGGGCAGCCAGCGGCGGTCACGATGTTCTGCAGCCGTTGAAGAATGTTTTTGTGGCCTCCAATGGCGGTGAATCCGAGCCGCTCACATTTAAACAAGTCAAAGGGGTGGAGGGTCTACAGACGGAGATTAAGGCGGCGAGCGCCGTCGGCAAGCCGGTGATACTGGACTATTATGCGGATTGGTGCGTCTCTTGCCAAGAAATGGAAAAGTACACATTTTCTGATCCCGGCGTGAGAGCAGCGCTTGCCAATGCGGTGCTGCTGCAGACGGATGTCACGGCAAATGATCAGCAGGATAGAGCGTTGTTGAAACATTTTGGTCTTTTCGGACCACCTGCCATCTTGTTCTTTGGACCTGAGGGTACAGAGCTCAGCGGTTACCGAGTGGTTGGCTTCATGGACGCAGACAAATTTCGAGCTCATGTGCTCGAGGCCTTGAGTTGAGCATGGCACGCAAATCCATGCTGCGTAACTGGGCACTGGTGGCGATAATCGCCGCGTTGAGCGCTACCCTGGGGTTCTATCTTGGGCACGTGCTGGAGGATCGGTCGCGTTTCGAAAATAACGCCGATCCGCCCGTCGAGGTGGCAATGCCCGACGAGCGACCAGTTTTCAGCTTGCCCGATACCGCCGGCCAAACCCGAAGTGTGCAGGAGTGGGATGGACACGTAGTGGTTATCAATTTCTGGGCGACCTGGTGTCCGCCCTGTCGAGAAGAGATTCCAGAGTTCGTTGCCCTTCAACAGAAGTACGCAACGCGTGGCTTGCAGTTCATCGGCATTGCTATCGATGAGCCCGAGGCCGTGTTGGCGTTCATGAAGGCGACCGGAATTAATTATCCAGTGCTCCTTGGACAGCTAACCGGCGTTGACTTGAGCCGAAAATACGGTAACCGTTGGGGGGCCTTGCCGTTCACTGCCGTGATCGACCGCCAGGGTCAAGTCGTGTCCGTCAAGGGGGGATCGATTACGCGCCGTGAAATGGAGCAAAAGATCCTCGCCCATTTATAGCGCAATTGGCATCATTTTCCATGGATTTTTGGTGGTGTCCCAAAACTATATCGATGTTATGCTATGTTGCTGGCAACATCGTGTAACCCGCTATGATGTGTTATCCCATCAGGCGTTTTTCGACATGGTGACATGGCTAATTTGCTGGTGATACACGGCCCTAACCTGAATCTTCTCGGTGAGCGCGAGCCCGACCACTACGGCCACGAGAAATTAGCGGACATCAATCGCCGACTCGAGTCCATCGCGGGTGCCGAAGGTCACTCGCTGGAATGCTTTCAAAGCAATGCTGAGCACGCGTTGGTGGAGCGTATCCAGAACGCTCGCCACGAGAGCATCGCGTTTATCATCATCAATGCTGCCGCCTATACCCACACCAGCATTGCGCTGCGTGACGCGCTGGTGGCAGTGGCGATTCCCTTTGTGGAAGTACATCTTTCCAACGTTTACCGCCGCGAGCCGTTTCGCCATCGATCCTACCTCTCGGATATCGCGCTCGGGGTGGTCGCTGGTCTTGGTCCACTGTCCTATGATTGTGCTTTGCGCGCGATCCTGGCCATGTTAGACCGCGCTTCGCCTTAAACGGGCAGCATGGATATTCGCAAGATAAAAAAGCTTATCGACTTACTTCGCGAAGGGGGTATCGCTGAAATTGAGATTCGTGAAGGGGAACAATCCGTGCGCATTACGCGGGATCACCCATCGGCAACGTCAATGCTCCGGGCGGAGCAGGTACCGCCACAACCTTCCGTTACACCGACCCCCGATCCTGGCGAAGCGCTACCGCGGGGCTACACGGTAGCGTCTCCAATGGTGGGTACTCTTTATATTGCTACCTCGCCGGGTGCCGCGCCGTTCGTCACCATCGGTCAACGCGTTGAGGTGGGGGATACCTTGTGCATTATCGAGGCGATGAAAATCCTCAACCAAATCGAGGCCGACCGTGCAGGCGTTATCGCCGCTATATTGGTGGAGAATGGCCAGCCTGTGGAATATGGTGAGCCGCTGTTTATCATCGCATGAGCGCTCATCGACCACTTAGGTCCTGTGCGCCACATGCTCTCTTGGCGCTCGTTGCTTTTGCAGATGGGCGTGAACGAGCGAGCTTGTGGGAAGGGACGGGTTAAGTGTTAGAGAAGGTCGTCATTGCCAACCGCGGCGAGATTGCTCTGCGCATTTTACGTGCTTGCCGAGAGCTTGGCATCAAGACCGTGGCAGTGCACTCCGTTGCGGATCGGGATCTTCTCCATGTGCGCCTGGCGGATGAGTCGGTTTGCATCGGTCCGCCGGCGCCGGCTGAAAGTTATCTCAATATACCGGCGGTGATCAGTGCCGCCGAGGTGACGGATGCCGTGGCGATCCATCCCGGCTATGGTTTCCTCTCGGAGAATGCGGATTTTGCCGAGCGTGTCGAGCAAAGCGGGTTTATCTTTATCGGTCCTCGATCGGAAACGATCCGTTTGATGGGAGACAAGGTCTCGGCAATTGCCGCAATGAAACAGGCAGGTATTCCCTGTGTGCCCGGATCAGAGGGCCCGTTGAGTGATGACAGCGAGGCCAATTTGCGCACCGCGCACGACGTTGGCTATCCGGTAATCATCAAAGCCGCCGGGGGCGGGGGCGGGCGCGGGATGCGGGTGGTGTATACCGAGGCCGCGCTGTTGAATGCGATTTCCTTGACCCGCACGGAGGCGTTGAACGCCTTCGGTAACGGTACTTTGTATTTGGAAAAATACCTAGAGAATCCCCGTCATGTTGAGGTCCAGATGCTGGCCGACGAGCACGGCAATGCGCTCTATCTCGGGGAACGGGATTGCTCGATGCAGCGCCGGCATCAGAAGGTAGTGGAAGAAGCGCCGGCGCCCGGTGTCCCGTTGGAACAGCGGATGCGTATCGGCGAGACCTGCGTTGCGGCCTGCCAGGAGATTGGCTACCGCGGGGCGGGCACCTTTGAGTTCCTGTACCTTGGGGGCCAATTTTATTTTATCGAGATGAACACCCGACTACAGGTGGAGCACCCGGTAACGGAGATGGTGACAGGGATTGACATTGTGAAAGCGCAATTTTTGATCGCCGCGGGGGAGCCCCTTCCTTACCGGCAGGAGGATGTCCTGCTGCGTGGCCACGCCGTCGAATGTCGTATCAATGCCGAAGATCCGGAAACCTTTGTGCCCTGTCCCGGTACGGTGTCGGTTTTTCATCCGCCCGGTGGGCCCGGCATACGCGTGGAAAGCCATCTCTACAGCGGTTATCCGGTGCCTCCCTACTATGATTCGCTGGTGGCGAAATTTATCGCCTATGGCGAGACGCGCCATGCCGCGCTTGCTCGAATGCGTACTGCGTTGAGCGAGACCGTAATCGAGGGAATCAAGACCAATATTCCGCTCCACGAAAACTTGTTACGCGATGCGGCCTTCCTCGAGGGTGGCACGGACATTCATTATCTAGAGCAAAAGCTCGGGCGTTAGAACAGCGTTCGGCTGAACAACTTTTTGGGTGCTTGTGTGCCCGCCTACCGACAGCTGGTATACCCGTCATGTCCGTGGATTAGCAGGAAAGCCCAGGTGAAGGGATGAGGCATGGTGTGGTGGCAGCTTAGCCTAGACTGCAGTGAAGATCAGGTCTCACACCTCTCACGGCTATTGGATGACGCTGGCGCCGTGGCGGTGACGTTAGGCGCGGGATCGGATGAAGCACTGTGCGAGCGTGAGCTAGGCACCGAGTCGCTGTGGAAGGTAACTCGGCTCAGGGGTTTGTTTCCCGGTACCATCGAGGCGGCCACGCTGGTCAAGGCGCTGGAAGGAGCACTTGCGCCCGATGTCCTCCCCCCCTATGCCGTTGAGGCGCTGGCGGACAGAGACTGGTCTTTTTCTTGGCAGTCACATTTCAAGCCCTTGCGGGTAGGTGAGCGGCTGTGGGTCGGGCCGAGCTGGCACCGGCCACCCGCGGCGGATAGCGTTAACGTCGTCCTGGATCCGGGCCAGGCGTTTGGTACGGGAACGCACGCCACCACCGTTCTCTGTTTGGAATGGTTGGCGTCGGCGGATCTCGGCGGGGCTGAAGTAATCGACTACGGCTGCGGTTCTGGGATCCTCGGCATTGCGGCTGTGAAGCTCGGTGCGCGACACGTTTTCGCTGTGGATACCGATCCGATCGCGCTTGACGTCACGCAAGAAAATGCGGTGCGCAATCATGTTGGCAATGAGGTAACGGCGGTGTTTCCCGAGGCGTTGCCACGGGTGCGAGCGGATATTTTATTGGCCAATATTCTGGCCGATCCCCTCATTGCCTTGGCCCCGCGCTTCGCGGTCCTGGTACGGCAAGGCGGCTGGGCGGTACTGTCCGGCATTCTAGAGGCCCAAGCCGATGCCGTTGTAACTGCCTTTCAGCCATGGTTTCGGATGAGGGGCTGCATGGCTCGAGAAGGCTGGGTACGGATCCTCAGCCAGCGCTTAAATCAGGGAGAATAACGCATGTATACGCAGTGCTTGCATTGCTGGAGCATTTTGGCGATTCGTGCCGACGCCCTACGGACAGGGTGTGGTAAGGCACGCTGCGGACACTGCTTTGAGGAATTCGATGTTCTGAAGACCTTGAGCGATACGCTCGCCGAGCTGCTGGCCGAAACGGCAGGCCGCAGCTCGGAGAACGACCTTGTCTTTGGCGGCCATTGGCCTCCGAAGTCAGAGTCAGCGGAGCCAAGCGAAGCAAACGTGCAGAAACCTGGTAAGGGGGTGGTTGAGGGCGGCTTCATGACGCCGCTTAAAATTGCCTCTGCCGAACCGTCCCAGGGGTGTGATGAGGAATTGACAGACGCGGCTCAGTCATCGGAGGCAATTGATGATCGGGTTCCTGAAGTCCTCCGAGAGGAGCTAGAGGCAGCGGCCAGCGGCCGGGCGCGAGCGACTCGTCGGCTGGCGTTTGCAGTGGGAAGCTTAATACTGGTGATTGTGCTCGGCGCTCAATGGATTTGGTTTGCCTCAGAAACGCTCAGCAAACGCTATCCAGCTTTACTGCCGGTACTGACATCCTTTTGCCATTACAGCGGCTGCAATGTAGCCAAAGGGCGTGATCCGACGCAGATTCAGATGCTGAGCCGCGACGTTCGGATACACCCAGACTATGAGGGGGCGTTACGAGTAGTGGCCACCATGGTGAATCGGTTGCCCTATGCCCAACCCTATCCGCAGATGCGTTTCACCCTTTTCAATGTCAACGGCGAAGTCATTGTGGGACGGACCTTCCGTCCCGCCGAGTACTTGGCTTCCGATATCAATATGACGGCAGGTATGCCATCGCTGGCGCCGGTGCAGATCGTCCTTGACCTGCTGGCACTTGAGGAAGCGGCGGTGAGTTTTGAATTTCGCTTCCTGTAGAGCGAATTCGCCTATAGTGCGGCTAGCGCGGGTTAATGGATCCGGCAGGGAAACAAAGCAAGATCATTTGGAGGACTGTTGTGCGCGCCAGACCCCACATGCTCTGAATCGGCAAGGAGGATGGGCACTAAGCTGGTCTCACGGGCAGAGTTGTCTTTCGCGGCCGCAGCTTTGTCGGTAAGATGAAGCTCTTTCAGGTGGTCTTAGACGCAGGATGCAACGGCTTGATTTTCTTTGGAAGCCCGGCTTGGTCACCAAAAGGCAAGGACCAAGGCGGTGGGTTATGGTCGAGTGGTGCTTAGAGCACCCGACAGTACCCAGATCCGTAGCTGGGCTCTCTTCGAGGACAAGAAATGCTTGGGATATCCAGCGATGAAGAATGAACGAGCATTGAAGCGGATGTACTTTGCCGAAGATCAACGCAGCAAGGAGGGTGCAATCAATATGGAAGCGCAAAGCGTTGGAGCCACATTTTGGATAGCGCGGGATCGCGTCGATCCCAATGAGCCGTTGCGCCACTGCGTCAAGAATGCGGTGGAGAATTTCCTTTCCGATCTGAATGGGTATCAGGCGAGCGGCCTGTATCGGCTGGTCATGGACGAGGTGGAGGCTCCTCTGCTGGAGGCAGTCATGCGCCATAGCCGCGGCAACCATAGCAAGGCAGCCACTTTGCTGGGGCTCAATCGTAGCACCTTGCGCAAAAAGTTGCGGCAACATGATCTCGAGTAGTCGTCATGGAGATTTTCATGATGACGATGCATTGTAGTGGAGGGGAGGATTGAGGTTGCGTATTCAGCGCGCGCTGATTAGCGTGTTTGAGAAGGCCGGGGTGGTGGATCTGGCGAGGGCGCTCCGCCGGCTCGACGTTGAAATCCTCTCCACCGGCGGCACCGCCCGACTGCTTACTGAGCAGGGTGTATCGGTGGTCGAGGTGGCCGATTACACCGGCTTTCCGGAGATCATGGACGGTCGTGTCAAGACGCTCCATCCTCGCATCCATGGAGGACTGTTGGGGCGCCGTCCACAGGACGAGGAAGTGATGACGCAGCAGGGTATTCGCCCCATCGATCTTCTGGTGGTCAACCTCTATCCCTTTGAGCAAGTCATTGCCGAACCCGGCTGTGACCGGGAGCGCGCGGTTGAGCATATCGATGTCGGCGGCCCTGCCATGCTGCGAGCGGCGGCGAAAAACTTCGCCAATGTGACCGTCGTCGTGGATGCGGGCGACTACGCGCCGCTGCTCGAGGAGTTGAGAGCTGGAGGAGGTGAGGTCGGTGAGGCCACGCGCCGCGCGTTTGCTGCGAAGGCATTTGCTTTGAGTGCCCGCTACGACGGCGCCATCGCCGATTATCTGGAGGCGGCACAGGGAGCTAGAGAACCCCATGCGCTGCCGGCGATCTTGAGCCTGCAGTTGAAAAAGGCTCAGGATATGCGCTACGGCGAGAACCCTCATCAACGCGGCGCCTTTTATATCGAGTCGGAGGTACGCCCCGGGAGCATCGCTGCTGCCCGTCAGCTGCAAGGCAAGGCGCTTTCCTATAACAATGTCGCCGATGCCGATGCGGCTTTGGAGTGCGTGAAGTCCTTCGCGCGCCCGTCATGTGTCATCGTGAAACACGCCAACCCTTGCGGGGTGGCCACTGCCGAGGACCTACGAGCGGCTTATGAGGGGGCTTACCGAACCGATCCCGCATCCGCCTTCGGAGGCATCATCGCGCTGAATCGCCCGCTGGATGACGCGACGGCGCAGGCTATACTGGAACGCCAATTTGTGGAGGTGATCGTTGTGCCGCAGGTTGTTGAAGACGCCCTGAAAGCCCTATCCCGGAAACCGAGTGTGCGGGTGTTGGCCTGCGGCCAATGGGAAGATGACATCACCGAGGGTTTCGACTACAAGCGAGTCACCGGGGGACTGCTGGCCCAAGATCGCGATTCAGGCATGGTGACGGAGTCGAGGCTGAAAGTGATGACTGAGCGCCACCCAAGTCCGGAAGAGCTCAAGGATCTCATGTTCTCCTGGAAGGTAGTCAAGTTTGTCAAATCAAACGCCATTGTCTTTGGCAAAGAACAAATGATCATCGGTATTGGTGCTGGCCAGATGAGCCGGATTGAAAGCGTCAAGATTGCGATCTCCAAGGCGCGGGAAAACGGCCTGAGCACGGCCGATGCAGTGATGGCCTCAGATGCCTTTTTCCCCTTCCGCGATGGCATCGACACCGCCGCAGAGGCCGGAATCAAGGCTATCATCCAGCCAGGGGGCTCAGTGCGTGACAACGAGGTCATCGAGGCGGCCAACAGGCATGACATCGCCATGATTTTTACCGGCATGCGGCATTTTCGGCACTAGGCTTTCGCATTTGGCAGGCAACCAGCGCATGAAGGTACTCATCATCGGAGGTGGCGGCCGCGAGCATGCGCTGGCTTGGAGTGTGGCGCAATCAGAACGGGTCGAGAGCGTCTATGTCGCACCCGGCAATGCGGGAACGGCGCTAGAGCGCTATGTCGAGAACGTTCCGATCAATTCTGAAGATATTCCTCGGCTTGTCGCCTTCGCCCACGAACGGCGCATCGGTCTCACCATCGTCGGGCCGGAAATGCCGATCGTTGCCGGTATTGTTGATCAATTCCAGAAAGCCGGCCTACGCTGTTTTGGGCCGAACAAGGCGGCTGCGAGACTGGAAGGTTCCAAAGCGTTTAGCAAGGCATTCCTGGCGCGACACGCTATTCCGAGCGCCGAGTATGCAATCTTTACCGACGCGCCGGCGGCCGAGGCGTATATCCGCAGACGAGATACGCCTCTCGTGGTCAAGGCCGATGGCTTGGCGGCAGGCAAGGGGGTCACGATTGCCTTTGATGCCGACGAGGCTGTCGCTGCGGCTGCTCGGATGTTATCGGGCAAGGCCTTTGGCGATGCCGGTCGGCGCATCGTGGTCGAAGACTATTTGCAAGGCGAGGAGGCCAGTTTTATCGCCTTGGTGGATGGCGAGCATATTTTGCCTCTGGCTTCATCCCAGGACCATAAACCGCGGGATGAGGGGGATACTGGACCGAATACGGGTGGCATGGGTGCCTATTCCCCGGCGCCGGTGGTAACGGCGGCGGTGCACGAGCGTATCTTGCGTGAGATCATGCAACCGACGGTAGCGGGTCTGGCCGCCGAGGGAATGCCTTATCGGGGCTTTTTGTATGCCGGTTTGATGATTGCCGCCGACGGCGCCCCGAAGGTGCTGGAATTCAACTGTCGAGCGGGCGATCCGGAGACGCAGCCCCTCCTGATGCGCCTACAGACCGACTTAACGGAACTCTGTGAGTTGACGCTTGCAGGCTGTCTGCAGGAAACCGTTTGCCAGTGGGATGAGCGCGCTGCGCTCGGAGTGGTGATGGCCGCCGCCGGCTATCCTGGCCCCTATCCTTCCGGCGAGATGATTGCCGGGCTCGATGCCGATTTGCCCAACACCAAGGTATTTCATGCCGGGACCCGACAGGAAGGAGAGGGGGTGGTCACTGCCGGCGGCAGGGTGCTTTGCGTCTGTGCGCTGGGCCAAACCATTCCCGAGGCCCAGGCATTAGCTTACGAACGCTTGCAGCCCATTCATTGGGCACATCTTTATTGCCGCAGGGATATCGGCTATCGCGCGCTGTCGCGCCGCTCAGTGGTAAGGCCGCTCGCTTGAAACAGCCTGTTAGAGAACACCTTTGGTGGAGGGGACCCTTCCATCCAGGCGCAAGTCCGGGGCGATTGCCGTGCGCAGAGCGCGCCCGAACGCCTTGAAGATGGTCTCGGCGACGTGGTGGGCGTTGTGTCCAAAGAGGTTATCAATATGCAGAGTCACGCCGGCGCTGTTGACAAATCCCTGAAAGAACTCGTGCACAAGGTCCACATCGAAGGTGCCGATGTGCGAACGGGGGAACGCGACGCGGTAGGCCAGGCCCGGGCGGCCGGAGAAGTCGACGACCACCCGCGATAATGCTTCGTCCAACGGGACATAAGCATGTCCGTAGCGCATGATGCCCGCCTTATCGCCGACGGCTTGCGCGATGGCTTGCCCGAGAACGATGCCAATATCCTCCACGGTGTGATGGGCATCCACCGGTAAATCGCCGCGAGCCTTGATTTCGAAATCAATGAGACCATGTCGCGCTACCTGCTCTAGCATATGCTCGAGGAAAGGAATGCCGATATCAAGTTGAGCTTCGCCGCATCCGTCGACATCGATGGCGACCGCGATCGTGGTCTCCCTCGTCTTGCGTTCAACCGCGGCTTTACGATGTGCCATAGTTTGCTCCGTTTGGGGGTGGAAACTGATTCAGTTCCGATGAGGTGGTGAGCGCAACAGCAGTGTCACCGGTCCGTCGTTTAACAAATAGACCTGCATGTGAGCACCGAAGCGCCCCGTCGCAACGCGTGGGTGCCGAATTTTTGCCTCGGTTACCAAGTAATTGAACAAAGTCTCTCCTTTCTCCGGGGATGCCGCTGGGCTGAAGCTTGGGCGGGTGCCCTTGCGGGTATCGGCGGCCAGCGTGAATTGCGGCACCAGTAACAGCGCCCCTGCCACATCTGCGATGCTCTTGTTCATCCGACCTTCGCTGTCGACGAACACCCGGTAGCGAAGTATCCTGTCCAGGAGCCGGCTTGCATCCGCTTCGGTATCATCTCGTTCGACCCCCACCAAGATCAACAGGCCAGGACCAATGGCACCGACGGTCTTGTCATTCACCTCGACCCGCGCTTGTGTCACCCGTTGCAACAGCGCAATCAAATTCAACTCTCTCGACCTTCCTGGGCAGTAATGTACCATCATTATTGCTTGCTGTTTTGCTGGTGTTGTCGGGCTTGGTGATGTCGCATCTCCGGCCTTTTCAGGCCGGGGCATGGGCATCCGCTCCTGGACTGGCAGGGGCGGTCAGTTTTCGTGATAATGCGCGCTTTCGAGGGATTGAATATGTGGTTTAAAAATCTTCGCCTTTTTCGCCTGACGGCACCCTTTACTCTCTCGGCCGAAGACCTTGAGGATCGGTTGGCGCAACAGACTTTTCGCCCGTGCGCAAAAATGGAGTTTGCCAGTTACGGCTGGGTGCCGCCGTTGGGGCGAACTACCCGTGCGCTTTGCCACGCCGTTAACGGCCGTTTTCTGGTCTGTGCGCGCAGAGAAGAGAAAATTATGCCCGCTTCCTTGATCGCGGAGCTGCTCGCTGACAAGGTTGCAGAAATTGAAGAACAGCAGATGCGAAACGTTGTCCGCAGGGAGCGGGAGGCTCTGCGCGATGAGATCGTGGATCAGTTGCTTCCCCAAGCCCTAACCCGATCGAAGCTCACCTATGCCTATGTGTCGCCTCGCGACGGGTGGCTAGTGGTGGATACGGCGAGCCTTGCGGCGGCGGAGGCGCTGCTGGGGTTGCTGCGCCAGTCCCTCGGCAGTCTTTCCGTGGTGCCGCCGGTGGTGAAAGAGGCACCCGCAAGCGTTTTTACGGGTTGGCTCAAAGAAGCGATGCCGGCCGAGCTCGCCCTTGGCAACGAATGCGAGCTGCACGATCCCGGAGAGGAGGGGGGGGTGGTTCGCTGCCGGCGCCAAGATCTCTTTGCCGATGAGATCCAGGCGCACCTGGCGGCGGGGAAGCAGGTGGTAAGGCTTGCCATCAGTTGGCGGGAACGTCTTTCTCTGATACTTGAGGACGATCTCTCGATCAAGCGGCTGCGTTTTGAAGACATGGTGCAGGAGCAGCGAGACAGCGTCGACGGGGACGATAAAGCGGCCCAATTCGATGCTGATTTTGCATTGATGACCTTAGAGCTTACCGATTTCTTGCCACAGCTGATGGAGTTGTTTGGCGGCGAGGACGAGGCCGCCTACCAGGCGAGCGCTGAGGCAGCATAGTTTGTTAACCTTTTACAAAGTTACTTACATAGGAATCTGGTGTATCCGACCGCCGTCAGCGTACCAAAAGGGAAGTACGGTAAGATCTCGGGCGGCTAAAGCATCCACTCGATCGGCAGCACCGACAAGAATCCGACCGACGCACGCTGCAGTGGCCCGGTGCCCGGCTCGGTGTCGAAGCGCTTCTCGCCGGAGCGCGTCCGCTCGATCCATTCTAGCTGCCGGCCGTCGGCTGCGAGCCGGACCTCATAGGCTTCCATGGGCATTGCAGTGTCAAACCAATCGGTCAACCGTGCTGCCAGCGTGGGGCTATCGATCAGCAGACCCATTTCGGTATTCAGGAGTGCGGAGCGTTTATCGAAGTTGAAGGAGCCGACGAAGAGCCGATTACCGTCCAGCGCGAACGTTTTCGCATGAAGGCTTGCTGACGAGCTCCCACTCAGTTTCCCCTTCTTTTCCGAGGCTTCGTCTACCGCTGATGGCTTGAGCTCGTAGAGCCGCACGCCGGCCCGAAGCAGAGCGTGGCGGCGCTTCGCATAGCCCGCGTGCACCGCGCTGACATCGGTCGACGCCAGTGAGTTGGTCAGGATGCGAACCTTCAGGCCGCGCCTGGCGAGCGCGACGATTGCTGCAGTGCCACCGTCCCCTGGCACAAGGTACGGGGATACGAGGTCGAATGACTTTTCCGGGTGTCCGCCCGCCTGCAGCAGGACCGGGAGTAGAAGCACGTCGGTCCTTCCAGTGGTATCGAGCGTCTTGGCGGGATCATCGCACAGTAGCTGCGCAGTGGTCCATTCAAGCGGGAGTTGACCGTCGCTCAGCTCGCCCACGACCCGTGTCTCGTTCAACGCCTCGAGATAGGCCGTCGATTCCGGGGAGGCGCGCACGTCCTGGAATTTCGCCGTGAGCGACGCCGACGAGGCCAGTGCGGCTACGCTCACGATGCTGGCAGCGGGGTAAGCGGCGGGACTGTTCCAGTAGCGATCAAACGCCCTCGCCACGTCGCGAACGACCGGGCCTACCGCGATAACATCGAGATCCTTGAACCCGATACCGCTCCCCGCACCAAAGTACTCGTTGCCGATATTGCGCCCGCCGACGATCGTTACCTGAGTATCCGCGGTAAACGATTTGTTGTGCATACGGCGGTTCAGGCGCGAGAAGTCGGTGAGGTAATTCAGGGCACGGAAACGGCGTTGGCGAAGCGGATTGTAAAGGCGCACCTCCATGTTCGCATGTGCATCGAGTGCCGCGATCGTGTCATCAAGCCCGGCGGTGTTGTTGTCATCAAGGAGCAGGCGCACGCGCACCCCGCGCTCGGCCGCTTGCCACATTGCTTCGAGCAGCAAGTAGCCAGTCTGATCACCGTGCCACATGTAATACTGAACATCGAGCGATTTATTGGCGGCAGCGGCTAGCAGCGCGCGTACAGCGAAGGCATCCCTTGGCTCGGAGAGCGCGTAGATCCCAACCCGGCCCGGATTGGCGTTAACGCGCGGGGTGACCGCGCGGCCGAGTAGGGTCTCCTCAGTGTCCATGAAAGCGGACGTCACCGTCGCGCCATCCCGTGGGGGGAGGCTCCCGCAGCCCGCGCTCAGCTTTGCGATGAGTATCGCAACCAGCGGCGCTAGAATACGGTTCATCTCAACGGGCTTTGCGTGTGCATCACAGCGCTATTCTAACTCAGCGCCATCGATATGGGGTAGGTTACGGCTCATCAGGGGCTCTCCATTGTTGGCTCTCGGATTTACAGCACCGGCGCGGCCAAGCGGGGAAAGATTGACCCCCAATCGCCAGATCTGCTCCTTGGCGGAGTGCGAAGCCGTTTTGGGCGCGCGGCCCGACTCGTGGAGGCGCACCGCTGCGACGAATTCAGCGAGATGCTGTGGGGTTGGAGCCGAACGTCGAGACCCTATACCTGTCCTATAATTCACGTAACCCTTTGTTTCTGCTATCTCCTTGGCTTTTAAAATGATCTAGAAGTTTCGCCGGCTAATTTGCCGGCGAAACTTTACACCTTTTTATGGCCTGCTATAGTGCCTCACTATGGGCGCAATATCCGATCTGAACTTCGAAGCAGGGATTACCGGGCTAACAAGCAACCAGGCCATGGTCTGGGGGTTCCGATCGGGTGACCGGGGGACGCATACCAGCCGCACGACCATGCTCGATGAGCTCTTGCACCTCTTGGATGCGGCTCCCGGCGAGGCGACCCGTGAGGACTACGCGAACGCGGTCATGGAAGGCAACTGCCTGGGCAAGAGGACGGCAGCGACTCGGAAACTCTCGCTCCAGCGGCTGACCGAGCTCTACGGTCTCGATGCCCAGCTGATTCTGTTCCGGGTGTTGAGAGACCTCTGGGGCCGCCACGAAAGCAGTTGGCTGCTGTTGAGCTTATTGCTGGCGCTCGCACGTGACCCCCTGCTACGGGCAACCGCCACCGCCGTCATCCGCACTCCAGTCGGCCACGAGTTCGCCCGGCAGTCCATGAAGGATGCCGTCTCCGAAGCGGTCGGCGATCGCCTGAACGACGCGACACTCGACAAAGTCGTCCGTAATGCCTCTTCCTCGTGGACTCAGTCCGGTCACTTTCGTGGAAGAGGGCGCAAGACAAGGCAGAAGGTGGATGCGACGCCGGCTGCAACCACGTACGCATTGTTGCTCGGGTTCGCCGTGGGCCGCCGCGGTTGCCTGCTGTTTGAAACCCCCTGGACCGCGATCCTGGATGCCGGCCCCGACGAACTCATCGATGTGGCTGTCGATGCCAAGCGTCTGGGCCTGCTCGATCTCAAGCAATCCGGATCGATGATCGATGTGTCGTTTCCGGCAATGTTCACTCAAAAGGAACGGGAGTTTATTCATGGGGCGCATCGACAGGTTGGCTGAGCGCTACAAGCGCTTTATCGCGCTGCCGTGGCAGAAGGATCTGGCCGGTGCGCAGCGTGCCATCTTCATCGTCTACGACAAAGCCGACGAACGTCGGCTGCGGGCGCGAAAAGATCTGTTCGCGCTGGCGACAGCGGAGGCAGGACACGCTTGGTTCGAGTGTGATCTGACCAGAGTCTTCGCGCAGTGGATGGCCGATACCGAGTATCGCGACAGCTATTTCGAGTCGCCCGAGGACCTGGAACTCAAGCTGGAAGACGACTTTCTCAAGCACGTGGCCGGGCGTGTCAGAGAAGTGCTGACGGCTCCCGACGCCGATGAAAATTCGGTAGTCGGCGTGTACGGCATTGCCTCGCTGTTCGGGTTCGTCCGCGTGTCGGAACTCATGAAGGAGATCGAGCGGGATGTCAGAGGTCGCGTGGTGGTGTTCTTCCCCGGCGAATACGAGAACAGCAACTACCGGTTGTTGGATGCACGGGATGGGTGGAACTATCTCGCAGTCCCGATCACCTTGCACGAAGATCGAGGCGTGTACGAGGTATGAAAAACCGAGATATCTACCAAAGGGACCCCAGCAAGATCACCTTGTTGAACAACGGCGTCGCCACCATGACCGACGCCTTGAACGATGATGAACGCCGCACCTTGCGCTTCGAGCTTGAGCACTTCGTCTGCGAAGGTGAATATCAGCGAGGTCTCGTCCGCATCCTCGACTCTTACGTCAGCAACCAGGGCCAACCCGAGCAGCCGGCGGCCTGGGTGAGCGGGTTCTTCGGCAGCGGGAAATCGCACTTGGCGAAGATGCTGCGCTTTCTGTGGACCGACTACATCTTTCCGGAGGATGGCGCCAGCGCTCGTGGTCTTGCGCGGCTGCCAAACGATGTGCAGGACCTGATGAAGGAGATCACGACTCTCGGCAAGCGCGCCCAGCTCCTGGGCGCCGCCATTCAGGCAGCGATTGGGTCCGTGAAGCTGCTGCATGGCAAGTGTAAGGAGCCCAGAAAGCTCGCGCTGCACTTCGGCGCTGAGCCGCCGCAGGGTAC
>JBAPTW010000150.1:0-37994 GCA_049282355.1 Gammaproteobacteria bacterium
AATGGAGAGGTAAACCGGCCATGGTCGTCGTTTCGGCCGAGGTGGCGGTCAATTGCCTTGCCACAAGGGTGTGTTCAGCAGGGATGCTGGACTCAAGTCTACAAGGATGTATTCACGACGTCCCTTGGGGCAAGGCAATTGACCGCCACCTCGGCCGAAACGATGACCATGGCCGTTATTGATTTTGATTGCTTTGAAGTAGGGTATGGGTATGATGCCGGCCAGGAAAACGTCCATGAATGCGTCTATCGATTGACTGCCAATTTCTCTATAGCTGGCCTTCCCCACGAAGTGGGGGCAGCTCCCCGCTCTCAAGAAAGCGCTCATAGTCGTTCAAAATCAACTGGTGATCGAAGACGAGCTTAGGAGGAAGATTTTCGAGCCGGCATACACAAACCTCTTTTGCATCATCCGCTGCATGGGGCTTGCCGGTCGTTTCACCGATGAATACCAAACTCACAGTGTGCCCGCGCGGATCGCGGTCTGGAGCAGAATAGACTCCTAACAAGCGGTGCAGGCGAACGTGAAGGCCGGTTTCCTCCGCCGCCTCGCGCATCGCGGCTCGCTCCACGTGCTCGCCCACGTCGACGAAGCCACCCGGCAGCGCCCAGCCGAGCGGCGGATGGCGGCGTTCGATGAGCACAATAGATTTTTGCGGGCGGTCGCTCAATTCAATAATAATGTCGACAGTTAACAGCGGCGTTTTAGGCTCAAACATGGCGTTAGCTCTACGGAAATATCGTATTATGCAGTCGTTCGATTTTCAGTGACTCATTGCTATGCCGGCGTTTGCTGAAGCCTCAAAATACTCCCTAAAGCGAGCTCTGATCAATGAATTCGAGGCCGTTACCGTCCGGATCGCGGCAAAACAAGGCGCACCTTCCAGAGCTGCTTCGAGCATACGGTATGCCCGCGGCTTGTAGAGCAGACTCTACCTGGTCAACCTCCGGAGTTTTCAGCGCTACATGGCGGTCGTGGCCAACGCGGGAAGGCCGCCCAACGACTGGATCGGGATTTGGTAGTCGTATGAGATGGATTTGGTTGCCGCCAAGCTTGAGCCAGGCTCCTGGATATCCAAGATCCGGTCGCTTTTCATCGATGCTCAAGCCAAGCACTCCACAATAGAAAGCGAGGGAACGTTCGAGGTCTAGAACCAAAACACTAGCATGGTGCAAATCGGTTACGAGGGGTAATGATAGCGGATTTTGAACCGTCATAAGCATAACGCCGGTGTTTCATTATGATCTCGGGAACCTCTCATGATGTCTTCAGGACTCCGCTATAGAAGCTGTCTAAGAAGCTGTTTTAAAAACTACTGCGCTTGCCTGAGCGGCGTTGCGCGCTGGCTCATGGCCGCACTTGTCGACAGTGTACACCTAGATGATGTCATGGTGCCACAGATGCCTGGAGCGGACAGTCATCGCCCATAGGCTCTGACGACACGCGTTTTCGGTGTGAGTGTTGAACTTCAGTCGTTTTTACCCGCTGGAATCATCAAGCGACAACTCTTTTTTCCCATGGATGTAGCGCAGGCTATTGGGTCGACATGGGCACTCAAATGCAATGGGAAATTCCTCGATCTTCCCCTGGTTCTTGAGGTCGAAGAGTCGAGGTACCATTTTGTCGCGCAGATCCTCTGGGCTTATGGGGTTAATAAAAATGCGCGTGCCACCTTCAAATCCAGCGGGATTGCTCGTTCGCCAGCGAATCAAGATATGCCATGGGATATTCTCCGTGGCGTCGATGGGACTGTAGTACCACTCCTCGTTACAAGGTATCTGATTTCCCATGGCGGCATGGCAGGCATGCACAATGTCACTGACCCCACGGATTTCATCATTGGTATGATGTTGCGGCATAGCATTTTCGCTCTTTGAGTAGATTGCTATAGTGGGGTAACGTCTACCAATCTCCGCGAAAGCGATGGCGTAAGCATTCTCTGCAAAGACCAAGTTATGATAACTGTGGAAATTGGCGCCCTTTTCATTGTATACGTTTTTATTGCGTCGATATCTTTCTAATTCGCGTTCTAGCGCCACACCCCATTCATCGATAGCGACCAGCTGCTTGTGTAAGTGATCGAAGGACGCACCGGCATTGGCGAGCCAATTTTGAAACACGCTAATATATCTCACGTAACGATTTTCTCGAAATATCTCCTTCATTGCCTCGATAGTAAAAATAAAATACCGAAAATGCTCTTCCGGCGTCATCTCCCCGGAAGAAAATAGCTCAACATCATATTGTGCTTGTGGCTTATAATGCCGTCCCGCAACTATTAATTCATGTCCTCCCCCGAAAAAAGCATCCGCCATTGTCAAT
This sequence comes from Gammaproteobacteria bacterium, assembly GCA_049282355.1. Taxonomy (GTDB): domain Bacteria; phylum Pseudomonadota; class Gammaproteobacteria; order HK1; family HK1; genus JAGTVB01. The sequence goes on from JBAPTW010000150.1 coordinate 2,323, forward strand.
TTTTGCTCCATACTGATGCTCTTTATTTGTTCTTCGGTATAGCCAGCAGCCATCAATTTAAAATTGATAACACTGATAACATGCTCGATGCCTTTGGTGGTGACAAGATAATCATTTTTCCTCTTCAATAAATCATCACTCAACTTGTAATCATGGTTTTTGCACCAATAATCATAGGTAACAATTTCGAAAAGATTAGGCATGCGGCGAAACTCTGCGGCAGTTTCAAAAAGCTGTTCTGCATATAGACCGCGAAGGATTTCATGGTGCTCGTTTCGGTTGACCATGCGCGCTTTTTCGGGAGGCGTCGCCAAATAATTCGCTTCGCAGAAATTACAATAGTTTTCTATTGGTTGCTTTTTGATTTTCTTTGCGGTTTGTGGAATTACGTTAGTGATCGGTTTTTTTCCACGACCAGGGACAGTCCAAACCTCTGTTCCGGTAAATGGATTTACCTGCTTGATTGTTCCATCCGGCATTTTATAATAGTTTTCGAATAGATTGGTCATGCGTTAATTTCCTTTCAGTCCGTGTAATTGGAAGCTACTTGAAAACGGTGTCGCTTGCCGTGGTCGCGTTGTACGGCTTCTGGTCATCCTCATGCACTGGCCTGTAAACTCCGGTTGCTCGCCACCGTGCGCCTTGCGACTCCGACGCTCGCGACGTTTTTACAATAGCTTCTTAGAGGAGATTCATGGAGAGTGTTGCGGGCGGATCCCGGTTCGCAGAGACCGAGATGGCATCGCTCATCGAAGGGTATTCCTGTCTGCTGTTGGATGCCTACGGCGTGCTTCTCGATAAGTCTGGGCCACTTCCAGGCGCCGTGGCGCTTATCCGGTATCTCAACGAGATCAGTAAGCCTTATTATATACTGAGCAACTCGGCCAGCACCTTACCGGAGCACATGGCAGCGACGCTGGCGGAAATGAGGCTGCCCATTCCTCAACAGCGACTGATCACGGCCGGTTTGCTGCTTCTACCCTATTTTCAGCAGCACGGCCTGGTCGGCGGGCGATGCATCGCCTTGGGAACGCAAGATTCCCTCGCCTACGTACGGCGCGCAGGAGGGACTGTGGTTTCCCCCGATACACTCGGCTCGGTGAACGCGGTTATCATAGCCGACCAAACTGGCTTCCCGTTGCTTGAGGCTCTGGATGACACCCTTAGCGTGGTGCTACGTCAATTTGAGCGGCAAGAGCCCACCCATTTGGTGCTTTGCAATCCTGACCTTATCTATCCGCGTGCCCCCGGCCGTTTTGGGTTTACAGCGGGAGGGTTGGCAGCGATGCTCGAGGCGGTGTTGCGCGAGCGGTACCCTGAGAGCGCTTATGGTTTTGTTCGATTGGGTAAACCCTTTCAAGGCATGTTTGAAGAAGCCGTGTCCCGAGCAGGGACTCGGAACATGGTGATGATCGGCGATCAGCTGGCCACAGATGTTTTAGGAGCAAATCAGTTTGGTATTGATTCGGTGCTGATATCCAGCGGATTGGGATTCACTGCGAGAGCCGTTCTCTGGGAAAGAGGAATTGTTCCCACGTATGTTCTGCCTTCCCTGCACCTGCGGCCGGTAGCTAGAGGATGACTCATTATGCTTAGGGGGCGTAGGTATAGATGTCTTTGGTGCGCAGGTGCAAGAGGTGGCGATCTTTATCTAGAATATTGGCGTTGCAGTATGAAGCGCTAACGGCGCGTCTGTCAGCTTTGGTCTGCGGCGGAGTAGAATTGCGGAGATGACACATATGACGGGAAAAAAGAAGCCTGCGGAAGGCAAAGCCACAGGGATGAACAAAAAAGTTGCTCGCCCTAAAACAGCCGGCAGTGCAGACGCAGCGGCTGACTTGAAGCGTTCAAAGCCTTCGAAGAAGGCTCCCATGGCTTCTCCCTCGGCGCGAAAGGTAACGGATGTCACTGAACCTGCCAGACAGGCTGCGAAGACGGCTAGGAACACCGTCAACGCTTCGGGCAGCGAGAAGAAAGCTAGGGCTACTGTGGCATTGGAACCAAAGCCGCCGAGGGGTCCGAAGTCGGCTCGAGTCATCACGGCACAGGAGCGTTGGCGGATAATTTCAGAGAATGCTTACTATCGGGCCGAGAGACGCGGATTTTTGGGAGGCAATCCGGCGGAGGATTGGGTGGCCGCAGAGGCGGAGACCGATGCGGAGCTAGTGCGGACTAACACCGTGGTAAAGCCCTAGCGTGACGAGAGGGTAAGGCGGGGATGTGCTGTGCACCTTGCTGTGGCGGCGATCGCGACATGCTTAAGACAGCTTTTCATGCTCGAATGCGGCTCTCGAAAAAAACATTGGAAAACACGCAAAATAACTAAACGTTAAGAGGCATGTTGGGGATCCATCGCGGTCGCTGGCAGAAAGCGACAGCGGTGGATCACTAGCCGAATTTTGAATATGTTGCCGCACAGACGGCTTTGGGCGTTTACCTTCCAACGGGCGCTACGAGCTTTTACCTTTTTCTGATTGTGAAGCTTAGTCCTTGATTTTCTTAATTTTTGGAGATAGGATGATGCGCCTCGATCATTTCCACTACCATCCCCCTCCTTCGGGCATGCCATGAAAACGCTTTTTCTGACCAATGAATACCCCCCACACATCTATGGCGGCGCCGGCGTGCACGTTGAGTACCTTACTCGGGAGCTCGCCAAGCTGATGCCAGTAGAAGTTAGGTGTTTTGGGGAACAGCGATACCAGACTGAAAACCTGCGAGTGACGGGATTCGGTTTCGAGGAGCAGGCTTTCCGAGATACCGATCAACGGCTGCGCAGCCCGTTGCAGGCTTTGAGCCGATGCGTTGGTTTCTGTGCACAGCCTATCGACGCGGATATGGTTCACTGTCATACCTGGTACACTCACTTCGGCGGCGTCCTGGCAAAAAAAACCTATGGAATTCCGCTCATTATCACCACACATTCGTTGGAGCCGTTGCGACCCTGGAAACGTGAGCAATTGGGCTTGGGCTACGATTTGTCGTGCTGGATCGAAAAGACGGCGCTCGAGATGGCAGACGGGATCATTGCGGTCTCGGAAAGCATGAAGCGCGATCTCCTCGAGTTATTCGCGGTCGATCCGCGTCGAGTTCGGGTCATCTATAACGGCATCGATATGGAAGAATACCGGCCCGTTGTCGCCAAAGACGCTCTCCACCGTTTTGGTATCAATCCCAGCTTGCCCTATGTTTTGTTTGTGGGGCGAATTACGCGCCAAAAGGGTATTATTCATCTCATTAACGCCATCAAATACCTCGATCCCGATACCCAGGTCGTGCTTTGTGCGGGAGCGCCGGACACGATCGAAATTGCTCGGGAAATGGAGCACGGTGTGCGGACAATTCAGGAGACCCACAACCGTGTTCTGTGGATTGCCGAAATCCTCGACAAACGGACACTTGTCGAGCTGTACTCCAACGCGGCGGTCTTTTGTTGCCCATCTATCTACGAGCCATTTGGCATCATCATCCTCGAAGCGATGGCCTGCAGTACACCCGTGGTCGCAAGTGCTGTGGGGGGTATCAAAGAAGTGGTCGTGGATGGAGTTACCGGAATACTGGTCGCTTTGGATCAAAATACCGAAAGTCCCTTCGAACCTAAGGATCCGGATGCATTCTCGCGCGATTTGGCTGCGCCTATTAATCGCCTCATTCGCGACGAGGGTTTGCGCCGACAAATGAGCGAAGCGGGGAGGAATCGAGCAATCGAGCTGTTCAGTTGGCATGCCATTGCCAAACAGGTTCGCGAGTTCTATCAGGAGCTGGCTGTACAAAATGCGCGTTAATGGATCAGAAGCTGTTTCAAAAATTACTGCGCTTGTCATAGCGGTGTTTCGCAGCGGCTCGACACGAAATGGGCGGAAGCCATTGTGATCAGCCGCAAGCCGGCCCTGCAAAGCGAGCCCTCGGGATGGGGCGAGTAATCGTCATGTACTTACTTGTACACTCCGATAGCTCGCCGCCGGGCGCCTTGCGACTCCGGCGCTGGCGACATTTCAGAACAGCTTGTCAGGGGTCACCCGGTGAGTGACGGCAAGAAATGCTGTTTACTCCCAACTGTGTCCTGCAGGCCTGTGTCCAAAGCCGCCTAGCGCGCTGCAGGGCCGGCGGAGGCTAAGCCTACACAAAAATAGAGAGTTCGGAGCAAGATGGCACAGGCAGAAAGCATCGTAATCGTTGATAAGCATGGCGTGCCGCTACCCGCCGCTCCGGAGGAGAAGGAGTTGCCGCCGTTTCAGCTCGTCATCATTGAAGGCGTTTCTCCGGAGCTAGATGGCGGTCGACACGCCATTAAGAGGGAGGTTGGCGACCGCGTAACCGTCGGCGCAGACATTTTTGCCGAGGGCCATGGACTGCTGGCGGCGCGGCTGCGGTATCGGAAAAAGGGCCAGTACGCCTGGTATGAGGCGCCGATGCGAAAGGGGGAGAATGAGCGCTGGGCGGGACGCTTTACGGTGGCCGAGATCGGGCGCTACCAATACACCATTCATGCTTACCCTGATGTCTTTCGAACGTGGCTGGAAGAAGTTCGCAAGAAGCATCAAGCGGGCGTTGCGCTCACCAGTGAGCTGGTCGAAGGACGAGAAATAATCGATGCGGCGAAAAAACGGGCGGAAGAGGTTGATCGGGTCCTTTATGCTGAATTTTTGAAACGCTTGGATGCCGCGAAAAATCAAAGTCAAGTATTGGAGATCGTTAGCGCCGACGGTTTTCTAACACTCATGGATCGGTATGCGGACCGGAGTCACCTGACCGAATACACGCCGTGCTTAGAAGTTATCGTCGATCGCGTCCGGGCACGCTATGCCGCTTGGTATGAAATGTTTCCTCGATCCCAGGGTAGGGTGGAGGGTAAGAGCGGTACCTTTAAGGATTGCGAGGTGCGCCTCCCAGATATCAAGTCAATGGGGTTTGATGTTATTTATTTTCCGCCCATTCACCCTATTGGGGAGATAAATCGCAAAGGACCCAATAACTCGCTGGTGGCAGGGCCAGATGACCCGGGTTGCCCTTATGCTATAGGAAATAAAAATGGTGGACATAAATCAATAGATCCTGGCTTAGGCACCCTTGCCGATTTTGAGAGATTTGTTCGCAAATGTCACGAGATGGGGATGGAGGTTGCCTTGGATTTTGCTATTCAGTGTGCTCCGGATCATCCGTATGTTTCGCAACATCCTGAATGGTTTGTGAAGCGACCCGATGGCACCATCAAGTATGCAGAGAATCCGCCCAAAAAATATGAGGATATTTACCCACTGAATTTTTACTGTGAGGACTGGCAAGGTCTATGGAATGAGATGAAAAATATCATTGAATTCTGGATCCTGCACGGGGTGAACATCTTTCGGGTCGATAATCCGCATACTAAACCGGTGGCGTTTTGGGCATGGTTGATCGAAAGCATCCAGGCCAAACATCCTCAGGTTATTTTTCTATCCGAAGCATTCACGCATCCAAAGATGATGCGAGCGTTAGCTAAAGTGGGCTTTACTCAATCTTATACGTACTTTACCTGGCGTAACTATAAGCATGAGCTGATCGACTATCTTACCGAGCTTACCCGGGGACCTATGCAGCAGTATTTCCGGGGTAATTTATTTACCAATACCCCCGATATTCTGCCGACCATACTTCAGGATGGCGGCCGGCCAGTATTCAAGGTGCGCGTCACGCTAGCGGCCACTTTGTCGTCGGTTTACGGCATCTACAGTGGTTTCGAGCTTTGCGAGAACGAGGCTTTGCACGGCAGAGAAGAGTATCTTGATTCGGAAAAATATCAATATAAGGTTTGGGATTGGAACCGACCGGGAAATATCAAGAGCTACATCGCCACCTTGAATCAGATCCGTCAGGAAAACCCGGCTCTGCACGAATACAACAATCTCGAGTTTTACCACGCAGAAAACGATAACATCGTTGCTTACGGAAAACACACGCCGAATAAGGACAATATCATTATTGTTATTGTCAATCTCGATCCCGATCGCGCACACGATTCCTTCGTCTATATTCCAATTGAAACATTTGGAATCCAGTATTACGAGAGCTATCAGGTACTGGATCTCATCACTGGCGCGCGTTTTCAGTGGCAGGGCGAGAAGAATTACGTGCGACTCGATCCTCACGTGGAAGTAGCCCACATCTTGCGCCTCAAACGACAATAGGCATGTTATTTTCGTCTAGACTGAGCCAGCGCTGTTTTCGGGCGCTGCTCATTGGTGTGTTTTTGCTGGGCTCGGTGGTGATCTATGCCGACCCGGTATCCTCTCCGTGGCTGAGCATCTCCGCAGAGCCGGTTTACGCCAAGAACGGGATGGTGGTAACGGAAGAAGCGCTGGCAACGCGCATTGGGGTGGATGTTCTCAATAAGGGTGGCAATGCGCTGGATGCTGCCGTGGCAGTGGGGTTTGCCTTGGCCGTGACCCTGCCCCAGGCGGGGAACCTCGGTGGTGGTGGCTTCATGCTGATACACCACGGTCACACTAATCAAACCGTCGTCATCGACTATCGGGAAACCGCCCCCAGCGGGGCTAGCCGAGACATGTTCCTCGATGAGCAGGGTGAAGTGGACCTGAAGCGAGTACGCTTCAGTCATCTTGCCGCCGGGGTGCCCGGCACGGTGGCCGGTTTGGCCATGGCACAGGCACGGTATGGAACGCTATCGCTAGAGCAAGTTCTCGCCCCTGCCATCGATTTGGCTCAAAGCGGCTTCGTGGTCAGCGCCGAATTAGCTGCGTCGCTGTCGGCGGCCAGCAGTTATTTGCGCCGTTGGCCAGAGACCGCGCGGGTATTTTTCAAGCCCGATGGCTCTGCTTACGCTGCAGGGGAACGCTTGGTACAGTCCGATCTGGCCAAATCGCTTAAGCAGATTGCTCACCAGGGACCGAAGGCATTCTACGAGGGCACGATTGCCGAGAAGATTATTAGCGAAATGAAAGATCATGGTGGGCTCATCACCAAGGCGGATTTGGAAAGCTATCGCGCCATTGCTCGTGAACCTGTGGTTGGTACTTATCGAGGCTACATCATCCGATCGGTACCACCGCCGAGCTCAGGAGGCGTTCACTTGATCCAGCTGCTCAACCTGCTCGAAGGCTTTCCCATCGGGCAGCTTGGTGTTAACAGCGCCGATACCATCCATCTGATGGCTGAGGCCATGAAGCTTGCCTATGCCGATCGAAGCCGCTACCTCGGTGATCCAGACTTTGTTAAGGTTCCGGTGTCGGGCCTCATATCGAAAGCTTATGCAGCCAAATCCCGGGCGCGCATCGATCCGGGTCAAGCTCGTCCTTCGGCGCTGATTGCACCCGGCGAGCCACTGTGTTGTGAGAGTGAGCAGACGACCCATTACTCGGTGATGGATGCGGCGGGTAATGTGGTGTCCAATACCTATACGCTCAATTTTGGCTATGGCAGCGGGATCGTCGTCCGCGGCACCGGAATCCTGCTTAACAATGAGATGGACGACTTCTCAGCGAAGCCGGGAGCCGCCAACGCCTATGGGCTCGTTGGCGGGGAGGCAAACGCTGTGGCGTCTGGCAAGCGTCCCTTGAGCTCTATGACACCGACTATCGTCTTCAAAAATGACCGCCCGATCTTGGCTACCGGAACGCCAGGGGGCAGTCGAATCATAACGACGGTATTACAAGTCATCATGAATGTCGTGGATCACGACATGGATATCGCGAAGGCCACCGTAACGCCAAGAATTCATCACCAGTGGTTGCCGGACGAGCTACAGGTTGAACGCGGGTTGAGCCCCGAGACACTGGGCAAGCTTGCCAAGATGGGCCATGATATTGAGATTCGCGGTGCCATGGGCAGCACGCAGTCGGCAGTGCGGCAGCGACAGGGTTTTTTTGGTGCCTCGGATCCGCGCACTCCGGGCGGGTTAGCGCTCGGCCATTGATGCTCTAACAGACTGATTGCCAACGTTTTATGTGCCGCTTCTGAGCACTGATGGCATGGTCCAAGAAATCACTAATAAAGTGGCGCTCATCACCGGTGGTTCGAGAGGGATAGGCTTTGCCACCGCCAAAACCTTCCTCGAAATAGCGAAGCAAAAATCACTGCATGGCATTGGGCGGTGTCTTACGATCGCCTAGCATCAACGGTGACAACAGACGCCGGTAGGCTCTGAGAATTTGCGTTGACCTGCACTTCTACCTCAAGGGAAAGTCCCCCGTCACCCCATTCCCGGGGTTGCCCTTACAGGGTCAGCTTGCCGCTGTTCAAAAATGTTCGTGACGATTTAGTCCTGCCACTGCGTGCCTGGCTTTGTTAGCGCCGCGATGATTTTAGAAACAGCTTTTTCGAGGCAGCCTCTGGAGAGAGGTGATACCCACAGGCGTGCTTGACTGCTTTGAGTTGGAGATTGGATGAATGACGAAGAAAGAGAATCTTACGGCCCGTGAGGCCGAGTGCAAGAGTGTGGAAGATTTCGTGGCGCTCGCCCGTGAGGCACTGAAAAAACCAGCAAATAAAAAATATGCGAGGGAAGTCCTTGGCAAGGCAGAAATGCAATGTCAGTTTCCTGCCGATTACCTGCGCGTGGCGGAATTGGCGGGCACGAAGGTTGGTGACAAGGGCTACGCACAAGATCTGTACCAGCAGGCGGAAGACGCCTGCTTTGAGGCGAAGGAATTCGCAGAGCTGGGTCACAGCATGGCCGTGACTCTGAGGGATAAGGACAAGGCCCGCGCGCTTCTGGAGAAAGCCGCAGACGAGGCCAAGGAGCTTGGGGAATTCTTGCTGATTGCCAACTATGCGCAACAGGATCTCGGTGATGAGGAATTTGCGCGGAGCCTATTTGCCAAGGTAGATGAGAAGTGCAAGTCTTTAAATGACTTCCGTGCCCTTGCGCAATCGGTGATGGCCGAGCAAAAGGACGCCGAAACGGCAAAAGCGATTTATAAGAAGGCGGCGCGTTTCTGTGGTGAGCTCAAAGATACGGTGACCTTTGCGGCGGGTGCGATAGATCTCTTTGACGATAAGGAATGGGCGCGTAAAACGCTGGACGAGGCTGAGACAGACTGTCAGTTCACCAAGGAATTTGTTGAGCTCGCTTCAAGGGTACGCGCAGTTATTCGACGACAAGGAAAAAGTGACGGCACTGCTGGAGCAGGCGGCAGAGTTCGCCATGACGGGCGAAGAGCTGATTGAGCTTGCGGACGGTTATTTGCGTTTACTCAACGACGAAGACGCCGCAGTTGGCGCTTATGAAAAGGCGTTGGCAGAAATCACCTCGATGCCGGAACTGCTGGCGCTGGCAAAAAAGGCTGCCACGGAGCTCGAGAACAAGGAATTGGCGAAGCAGGCCTACGGCAAAGCAGAGAGCAAGATGACCAGCGCTAAGGATCTGGTGGCGCTGGCGCAAGCGGTTCTCGAGGATCTGGAGGATCAGAGCTACGCCTCGGCCGTGTACGCACGGGCTGAAGAAAAGCTCTCTGCTCCGAATGAGCTGATCACCCTGGCTGATGAGATCGTGCGTAATTTAAAAGACCAAGAACGCGCCGCGGCCCTTTATCAGCGCGCGTTGGAAAAAACCAGTGGCTTCGCCGCCCTCGTGAAGCTGGCGGATACGGTTGCAGGGAGTGTTGACGCAGTGTCTCTTGAACGGGCGATTTTGGAGAAGGCGGCCGGGGTTGCCCAGTCGACACCGGAGTTTATTGAGCTTGCGGATCGGATGAGCGCTCGGCTCGGCAACAAGAAGCTTGAAGAGCAGATGCTGAACGCGGCCGAAGAACGCGTAACCAACCTGGATGAGATGCGCAAAGTGACCGAGGCCGTCAAAGCAAAACGAGCCGACGATTCGCAGTGGATTGCCCGGGTGGAGGAAAAATTAGCTAAGCGCGAAGCTAACCAGGCAAAATATGCCACATTTCAGAAGCTTGAAAAAGAGCTACAGACATTCAAGCAGGGCCTGAGTCTCGTCGACCGGGTGATGGCGGAGCTGGAAGACCCATTCTACACTCGTAAATTGCTCAATGCCGCCGAAGAACGCCTGGCTTCGAAATTTTTTGATTTCAACAATTATCGTTTGTTGATTATGGCTATTAATCGGCATTTACAGGATCAGGTCTGGCTTGAGCGGCTACTCGATCACTGCGCCGCCCAAAGCGATCGATTTGTTACGCTGCGTCAGGTCTGCAGTATCGCGGTTCAGGAGCTCGGGAGCGCGGGTCTGGGCGCACAGTTGGCTCGCAAGTATTATAAGGTGTGGGAACAGTCCCTTGGAGACGCCGGTGAGACCGCGAAAGGCTATGAGTTCACCAAGTTGGCCGAAGGTGTTCAGGCCGATCTGGGTGATGATCAGTGGTACGAGCGGTTGCTCGACGAGGCTGAGCAGCGGGCGCACGACCATTTTGCCTATGCGCACTTGGGCCATCTCGTAGCTACCATGGGCGATGGATCGCGCGCCGTTAGGCTCTATGAGCAGGCGGCACGGGCGTGCTCGACCGGCACGGACTGTGTGCAGCTGGCAAATCGGCTGCGGCAATATGGATTGGAGCGGGACGCGCTGCGCCGGATCTACGCTATGGGCAAAGAGAATCTCCAGGAGGAGCAGGAGCGTTTGCGCTGGGCCGAGGGGATCTTCGATGTTCTGCAGGATTCGCAGTGGGCATCCGAAGCGTATGCCGAGCTCGCAAAGTCCATGACTTCTGAACAGCAGCGCCGGGCGTTTTTGGCGAGCCGCGCCTCCAGGCTTGAGCGTCGCTTCTACTAGAATGACGGGATAACGGCAAGGCGCAGTGGTTGCCGGCTTTCTCCCCCAAGCAAACAAAAGACCCCGCCGAAGCGGGGTCACCAGCCCAAGGGGAGGGTGGGCTATTAAGGAGGAGCCAGCTAAGCTGGCAAGGGATATTCTGCGCGGATTGTGTCTGCCGCTCATTGAGAATTGTCAATAGTGGCAAAAGGAAGGAGTTCTTTAGTAGGCGCGATAATGATTAATACAGCCGCTTAGGTGCAGGAGGGCTGCAGTGAGTGCACGGCAAGAAGGCTATGACGCGTACAAAGCGGGTAAATCGCTCGACGACAACCCTTATGATGAACCTCATCAGGGGAGTATTTTCGGCGATTATCACCAGTGGGAGGAGGGATGGTTCGAAGCGCAGGCAGAGGAGCGTCGCGCGCCGCCGCATCCGGACGAGAAAAAGCCTTAATAGCGGCCTCTCATCGCGGCATTAGAGGGTGTGAGACCAGTGAGCATGCCGCAGGTTATCAACAAGCCGCGAAGGATTCCAAAGCCGGCTCGGATGTTGACTATGGCGTTTGGTTATTGTACGGTGAAAATCTGAGTGCGTTACTCAGGTATCGCTGGAAAACGGTACGTTTCCTCGGCCCTAAACGGGAGGCCACTACCATGTTGCACCGAGTTGAAATAACCGACCCTATCACTGGCCGTGACATTGCGGATTTGAATGGCAAACCCTACATCGTCGATAGAGGGACCGAAGAGGAGCTGGTGATCTATTTTGAGTCCGAGGATACGAAGCGCCAATTCCTAGATATCCCTGTTGAATATCCCATAGAGTACCGTCTCAACCTGGATAATCCAACTGATGTGATGGTGGCGGAGGGTTAACAGGAGGGCTAACAAACGACAAAATATCTCGGCTGAAGGTGATTTGTAGAGTAGGTGCTCTTGCTGTGTGCCGCTCTTCAGGCGCGCGGCGAGGGCGGTCAAATCGCATGGAGGTGAACCCATGTCCCCAAGAGCGCATGACTCACGCGCGGTACCCCACGACGCTGGACTAGCGTTAGTCTTTGATAACGATGGATTCCTTGTCGATCCGGCTGCCTGGACACGGGAGGCGGCACGCCAGATCGCCACCACAGACGGTATAGGTCGACTCACGCCCGATCATTGGGCGATCATCTTTGATCTCCGCGAGAGGTATCTGAAAATGGGCACACTGCCGGTGATGTCGCACATCTGCCGGGTGCACCACTTGAAGCGGGGAGCAGTGAATGAGCTTTTTGGCGGATGCCGGCGCGCATGGCGTATTGCCGGATTGCCTAATCCGGGAGAAGAGGCCAAGACCTACATGAGCTAACTACCGGGCTGCGGCGTTATCGGCGTGAGCCGGCGATGGTCGGCTCATTTTGGGACATAATGACGTCAAGAAATAGGAGGGTTTATGTACGGTTTTTTCATGAACTATGACGGCAGCTTTGAGGAGGCTGTGGCAACGACAACCGAGGAGCTAAAGAAAGAGGGCTTTGGCGTATTGACGGAGATCGATGTCAAGCAGACGCTAAAGACTAGGCTCGGCGTTGAGCGTCGCCCTTACAAAATCCTCGGTGCCTGCAATCCAAGTTTCGCTCATCAGGCGCTTGAAAGGGAGCCCAACATCGGCTTGCTGCTCCCTTGCAATGTGGTGGTACGGGAGGAAGACGACGGCAACATCTCCATTGGCTTCATGGATCCTGAAGCGGTGCTTGAGCTAGTCAAAGAACCCGCTATCGGGGACCTTGCCAAAGAAGTTCGCAAGCGACTCGAAAAAGTGCAGCAGGCGTTGAGTGCCAAGATGGCGGCTTAGTTGTTTGGTTAATATCACTTCTATATCTACTTGACGCCGATGACCCCGATTCTCCGCCACTTCAAAACGTTTGCGCTCTGGGAACTGCTGGTCGGTCTGGCGCTCACCGGTAAGCGTCTGTTCAGCCCAAAGGTGACTGTTCGCTATCCGGAGGAGAAAACACCGCAATCGCCGCGCTTTCGTGGCCTACATGCCCTGCGTCGCTACCCAAGTGGGGAAGAGCGGTGTATTGCCTGCAAGCTCTGCGAGGCAGTTTGCCCGGCGCTTGCCATCACCATCGAGGCGCAGCCCCGCGAGGATGGAACTCGCCGGACAACCCGGTATGACATCGATCTCTTTAAGTGCGTTTACTGTGGTTTTTGCGAGGAAGCATGCCCAACGGACGCTATTGTGCTGACGCGAATATTTGAATTTCATTACGAGAATCGGGGCGAGCATATCATTACCAAGGATCATTTGCTCGCAATTGGTGATAAAACGGAGTCCCAGGTATCTGTGGATAGAACAGCGGAGGCGCCTTACCGCTAATTTCTCTCCTAAAGCAAGCACCCTCATGTTGGAGAGCGTAATCAGCCGAGCGCGCCTGCCCGAGAACTTGCGAGGTCAAAATTAGGTAACATCGTTCGTTGTCGTCCGGTGGCGCCCAACGAGCTGAAATTATTGGTAACCGCAGCGATCAGATGGGTGGCAGGTTTTTAGCCATACTTCGCAACCCAATCCTTGACTGCCGGGCCAGTGCCGAAAGACCACCCTTTAAGTTTGCTCTTTTCGATTTGCTTGATGCCGGTTAACTCATCGTTAAGCACGATGTTTCCGGTTGCTCTTACGTAATAGGCGAGAATGAGTTGGTTCATTCGAGGAAAAGAATAAACGCCGATGAAATCGGCTACTTCGCCCTGCAACCCCAGCTCTTCTTTCACCTCCCGTAGCACGCCTTGTTGCGGTTCTTCTCCTTTTTCCAGGAACCCTGTTATGACAGAGTACACACCAGCCGGCCATGATCTATTGTGCGCGAGGATAATCTTGCCTTCATGCTCGATGATTGCTGCCAAGACCGGCACGGGATTGTCCCATAGGACATAGCTGCATTCTGAATCTTTACAACGCAGTCTGCTCCGACCATCTAAATTGCTCTCACTGAGCTCGGTCGCGCACCAAGGGCAGTACCTGTACTGTTGCCTCATAGACTGTCGAAGCTCCAGTTCCGCGGCGAAGGTATCCGGCCCCTATCGAAGCGGCCGATCAGAGCGGTACATTTTCGCCTATACCGCGATCCTTGCGCCACTGCTTTGCTTCGCGCTCCGTTAGTATTCGCATGCCCTCCCCGCTGACGTCGTCCTTGCCGATGCGTTGTGCCCAGACGCTGTGAGCGCCACCCATGCCCCATAGAAACCACTTGCCCTCTCCCGTCCGGTACAAAGATTCCTCGCAATGGTAGGGATGAGGGCAATGATGTCCGTTATCCCACGCAGCAATACAATCAGCTTTTCTGGTGTCATACAGCTCACCATTGATGATCCATCGCATTTTGGTGCTTTGCTCCGTTGGCTGAGTCTTTGTGAAATGATGACTTTATAAAATTTCGGGCGCTGGCCCAAAGTCCGCTTCGTCGGGGTGCTGCTGTATTGACCCAATTCTCACGAGACGACGCTTGCGTTGTGACGGCTAGCTCATCATTAAGACGATCCATGGCGGCCGATGCTGCCTGTAATCGATCGTCCCCGGTTTCTTGTGCCCGTTCTGCAGCCAAGGTAGCTATTGCCGCCAAAATATGCTGCAAGGGGTACTTTTCCAGAAGGAAAGCAATCACTGCCAGACCAGCACGATCGATTGGCATATTCATGACTTCTCGGCAATAACCTGGCTTCCAGGAATGCTGGAGTTCGAATGCATGGCAACAATGCTCTGACGGCCTACGTTCAAGAGGTTGCCAAGTGCCGCTCTAAAATGATTATTGCTCTGCTGTGCGCAGGTAGCCACCCTAACAACACGTGGTTGAGCTCGCATCAGTCGACCAAAGGCGGCAGAGCTCAAGCGCGGAAATTCAAGAGATTCAAAGCCTCTCGAAATTCTATCTTTAGCGGCCGCCTGTCTCTAAGAGATAGATCAGATGCCTTCGGTAATAAATCAGTATTTCCTGAAATCCGCCTAGGGGTTTCCACGGATGCCATACAGCACCGACGAGCATTGAAAGCTCTGCGGAGGTGAGAATGGCGGCTCCGGCTCATGGCCGCTCCGCTGCCAGCATTTATTTCTTATGTGGACGAGATGTGTCCCTTTCCTGGTGAAGCTCGAAGGGGCATAGCTATCGTTGCAGGTTGAGAGTGAAGAGATGAATCCCGACCTAGAGCAGATAGCCATGCCGATAGACGAGTTTATTATCATGGTGTTTGTGGCATGGAAAAAGAGTTTGAGGACCTGACGCATGGTTTCCCGGTCTTGGGGACCGCAGTACCTTGGTGCGCCAAGCGGCCAATTTTTGGTGGGTGAAGCAGCTGTTACAGGAACGCTTGGTAACGGACCTGGGAGCCCGTACCGCCGATTGCCACGTTATTGACGGGTTCCCCATCAACGTGTGCAAATGGGCATGAGCACCGGGCAGCAAGGTTCTGAAAGCCGAAGCCGACTACGGTTACTGTGCCGCCAAGGACGAGCATTATTACGGGTTGAAAGCCAACCTTGGTGTACTGGGCATGATCCAGCAAGAATGGCAGCACATTGATCCCCACTTCATACACGGCTTGAAGGAACTCGTCTTCCCCAGGATTGTGTTGCTTGAGCCAGTCCATGAAGTCATGAGTAATCTCCGATTGGGATTTATTTCTGTCCAAACCGACCGCTTTTTTGGCCCTCCGCAGGAGTGGCGTTCATACCAAGAACTGCTCGTTGATGATGCATTCTTCCAAGTTGTGCTCCGGGTCGTCAAATGGGGTCGGCCTGTGAACACGATCTTTGCCTACTTCGACTCGCGTCAGATGCCGAATTTTTTGGCGTAGGTGGACACCCAACCCATTTACTGTCAAAGTATGGCCTGGAAAGGTATCCACTCCGTCGTGAAACTGAGCCGTACGGTCTACCAGAAAAAAATTTCCACTCACCAAAAAGGCGATGCGAAAGCTTGAAGCCAGAATGGAACGCGACTCGCTTTTACCCAAATGGGACATTTTGATTCGGCCTGCACAATAGGGAACTTCTTCGTCGGAAATAGCCTTAGAGGTTGTGAAGAAACCGTCGCGAGGGGCCCGAGAGCGAGGCGCACGGCGCGAAGTCGCGAGACATATCAGATAGATAGGCGAGGAGCGAGCACCGCCCAATGCGGCTATCGGGAGGCGCAGTCGGTTTATTTACAAGCTCCTAATTCATGAATACCAGGTCTCATGTCTCAATAGCTATTGCGTGAGCGGGTTTATCTTGCTCAATTTGGGTTGCCGTGCAGCGAGGACGGCGATAAGCTTAAATGACATTTAGTAACGTGTGGTTCAAGGAGGTACGTGTGAACATAAAAGGCTGGATGATGTTAGCGGTCCTTTCCTTTGTGCTGGGATTGTCGGCTTGCCAGCAAGAGAGCGCAGAGGAGCCTGGCAGTCCGCCGATGCAAGAACCGGGGAGACAGCAGTAACCTAAGAATAGCTGATGATTCCCCGAGGGCTAGATTGGAGTGAATGGCGGTCCATTGGGACGGCGCTCTGACGGCCGATAGTTGTTAAACACGGATAGTTGTGGTGGCGATTCGTCGCACCCACAACTATGCCGGAGCGACACAATGTCCGTGGGTTTGCGCTGGTGGTGAGTGTAGCCGTGTGCCTCTACCTACCACTTAAGAGCCGGCTGCCTTCCTATAGGAATTAGAAAGTCGCTTAGTACGCAACGGCGCTTGTTCTAGCAGCCCATTGCGCGGCGAATCGCTACAAAATGGCCGAGAAGCATTTTGAGCAGATGTACGCTGCTGGCCCTGCCGGGGCGAGGCCCAGGGGTGGGGCGAGCATTTCCATGTACACTTCTTCCTACTACATTCTGGCTGCGCACGCTGTGCGTCTGCTGCGCCGCCGATTGAACATGTTTAAAACAACTTTTTGAGAAGGCAATCCCACAAGGGAGGTCTCAACGCAAGAGTCGCGTGCTAGCGGGGCCTTAGATTTTAGATGCGCGTGAAACCGCATCAGCCAATGTGCTTTTGGTCTATGGAGAGGCCTTGACGGTGCTGCGGCTGCACCCGGAGTAGGAAGTCTAGGGTAACGGCAACTGGCAAGTAAGTGTTCTCAGTCCGTTGCGAGCCTCCCTCATAGTAAGGGGAACGGATAACCTCGGGGGCATGTTTGCACCCACCGCATGTCCTCGGCTTACCCATGGACCCTATTTTCGTTCCACGAAATCTGCCAAACTTCATCACCGGTTTTCGTTTCCTGCTCGTTGCCCCTGTCGTTGCGTGCTTGCTTATCAACGAGTATTCCTGGGCGTTTGGATTATTTGTGCTTGCGGCCATCTCTGACGGAGTGGACGGCTTCCTCGCGAGGCATTACGACTGGCATTCACGCCTTGGTACGTACTTGGATCCCCTCGCCGACAAAGCGCTAATGACGGCGGTTTACTTTACGCTTGGCTGGCAAGGTGTGCTTCCGATGTGGTTGGTGGCACTGGTCATTCTCCGCGATGCGATGATCCTCGGCGGCGCATTTGTGGTTAGGGAGAGGATTCTCGCCACAGGTGCTAAACCAAGCTTAGTCAGCAAGCTTAATACCGTCGCTCAAGTTCTCTTGGCCATGGTGGCCGTTTGGGTTGAAGCCGTCCATGTCTCATGGTCGCTAGCGATCGATGCACTGGTGGTGCTGGTGGCAATGTCTACAGTCGCGAGTGGTCTGTGGTACGTCGTGAGAGGGTTAAACCACCAGCACCAGTAAGAAAGCCCCTGTATAAGAAGCAAGCGATTTTGCATCTTGAGGCTTGCCCACATAGATAGAAACTCGGCTGTTCCATGCCATAGCGGCTTGTGGGGTACGCTCCTGCAGTGGGGGCTCTGCTGTCGGATGCCGCGCTTTGGCTCGCACAAAAAAAGTGGCGTGACTTGCCGACTAGGCGGCATCCGAAAGAGCGTCAAGCACGCGAAAGAATATTGGGTCGTCGTCGGTAAACATGAGCCCCACGCCACCGTTTGAGCGATGGGCAATAACCGCACGGAGAATATAGTCTTCGATGTCGGACAATTCGAGGCTTAGTCTGATTGTAACAACTTCTCCCACGCTAAGACCCAGGCGTTTCGTGGCTATGAACATCCCTTCAAAACCGATGTCCCGAGATTTGAATTGGCCTAATTTGCGTTGTCCGCGGTAGATTTCTACGTCAAGGCTAACGGGCTGACGCGGCCCATAACGCCGTTCCATCCGTTCACCTCCGAGGTTGATCTCGTAACCCGTTTCACGCCACAGCGTGGCAGTGGTCAGGCTGTTTATTGGTTAGATCACGGAGTTGGGCTTTACCCTCTGAAGGGTGGTGCTGACGAAATGATGACCATGGCCCAAGCATCCCTCCACTCGTCGTGTCGAGACAGTTTTCCTATTCTGTTGCGCAAGCCAGAAATGCTGCGGGTAGGCACAGGTAAATTATTGGTCGAGGTTTAGCCAGTGCGTACCGGTCAGGCCGAATTCTAATTGTTCTGCATCGGAAATGGAGAGTCTTTAAATAAGGGGTGGCCAATTTAGTTGATCTAGATCAAACTAAATGGTGAATGTATTTCCACCTAGCTTCGTCGCAGATACGCGGATTCAATTTGCATTAAGCGTTCGTGATGTTTTAGTTCGTCGAGTTGGATCTTTGGCATTTTTTCCTCAATCACTGACCCACGGTTGTCCTGGATGAGTCGATACAGGAAAACCAATTCATCGAAGGCCTCGCGTGAGAACCCTTGGCGGTGGTCTCGCCCGCTGTCAATGACCATCAGTTTCCGCAAATAGTTACTGCACTCGTGATAGCCCCACATGGCGACCAAGGCATCAACAACATGGGGCATTGCTTCAAGTGCCGCTTGTTGCTTTTTTTGGGTGCTGCTGGTGCTTTGCTGCTGGATAGGGCGATCGCGCTCGATAATGGCACGCGCGGTGGCGATTGGAATGACGATCTCGTCTAGATCGCTGGCCAGCGCGACCAATGGCTGAGCGACTTTAGCTGATTCAAGGAGTTGTCTGTTCATTGGCATCCCTCTAATATCGTTCGCTTTGACGCAGGCCTTTACCTTCAGGATGTTCTTTCGGGTACTGCCAAGACTAGAGCAAACTCCGAGCCAGTACAGAAAAAATCGATAAATCAAACTATTAGCACATAGTATGAAAGCGCTGTAGGGCGGATCGTAAACGGTGTCGACGCGTTAAGGCGGTGGCGCTTATTGGAAAATGGATAAGAGCATGTGATAGGACTTGATCGCCTGACCGCTATGACGAAGACGTTTTGGGGATCGGATCGTGGAAACGCAAGAGACGCAGGACTGGCAATTCTTGGTGTTTCGAGTGTTAAAGGCGCTGACGGTATCGGACGCTGCGCGACATAAATCGGATTGATGCCGACGCATCAGGCGTTCCCGCTGACAATGGTCGCGACTGTTACCGCCAGTTGGCGATGATGTTCGGTAAATGCCCGGCGCTGAGTAATACCCACCGACTAGTGCAGTCTAGGGGCCCGGTTCGCTTGAGCGATCTGCTGCTAACCCGTGGCATCGAAATGTTCATCATAAGGGACTTGTCAAGATGGCAAATACATCGAAGAAACGCGTGTACTTTTTTGGCCGCACCCGGACCGAGGGTACCAAAGACATGAAACAGTTGCTGGGGGGCAAAGGCGCCAACCTAGCAGAGATGACGAGCATTGGTCTTCCTGTACCGCCAGGATTCACCATCACAACGGAAACTTGTGCTGAGTATAACGATGCCGGTGGCAAGCTGCTGGACATGCTGATGGACGAGGTCCACCAGAACATGGCGCTGCTAGAGCAGGAGACGGGAAAGCGATTCGGATCCGAGGACGATCCGTTGCTGGTTTCGGTGCGCAGCGGCGCCGCAGTCAGCATGCCCGGCATGATGGATACGGTCTTGAACCTCGGTCTTACTGACGCTGCCGTGGAAGGGCTCGCGAAGCGTTCCGCAAACCGACGATTCGCACTTGATGCTTTTCGGCGGCTAATCAACATGTTCGGCGATGTGGTTATGGGTGTCGCTCATGAGAAGTTCGAAGCCGAATTCGACAAGATCAAGACGAAGTATGGAATTACTCTGGATACGGATCTCCATGAAGAAGGGCTGACGGCGCTGATCACAGCGTATAAGCGCGTCTACAAGACGCACACCGGAGAGGCGTTTCCTCAGGATCCATTCCTACAGTTAAAAAAATCCATCGAAGCGGTGTTCAAGAGCTGGAACATTCCTCGCGCAGTCAAGTACCGCCAGATTCATGAGATTACCGGCCTGCTGGGTACCGCTGTTAACGTCCAGACCATGGTGTTCGGCAACATGGGAGAGGATTCCGGTACCGGAGTTGCTTTTACGCGCGATCCCGCTGTCGGTCGCAACGAGTTTTACGGTGAGTTCTTGGTCAACGCTCAGGGAGAGGATGTGGTGGCGGGTATTCGCACTCCAAGGCCTGTTAAGGAAATGAAGCGCTGGCGCCCGGAGCTCTACGAGCAGCTTCTTGAAGTAAAGGAAATTTTAGAGAACCACTACCGGGAGATGCAGGACCTGGAATTTACCATTGAGCGCGGCGAGCTGTACATATTGCAGACCCGCACGGGTAAGCGTACCGCTGCCGCGGCACTTAAGATTGCTGTGGACATGGTCAAAGAGGGCCTGATCGATCATCAGACTGCGGTGCTGCGCGTACCGCCGAGCGATTTGAATCAGCTGCTGTTGCCGACCTTCGATACCAAAGCAGAGCGAGATGTGCTAGCTCGTGGACTGCCAGCCTCCCCCGGTGCTGCATCAGGAAAGCTTGCTTTTCGCGCGGAGGAGGCCGTGGAACGTGCAGAAGCGGGAGAGAAGGTGTTGCTGGTGCGCAAGGAAACCAGTCCCGAAGATGTAGCCGGAATGCACATCGCGGCAGGCATTCTCACTTCAACGGGAGGCATGACGAGTCACGCTGCGGTGGTTGCGCGGGGCTGGGGTAAATGCTGTGTGGCGGGCGCTGGCGAGATTGAGATTGACGAAAAAAAGAGAAGCATCACGGTCAACGGTCGCCGCTTTACACACCTCGATGTGCTGAGCATCGACGGTTCGACCGGCGAGGTGATGGCAGGCGATGTTCCGACACAAACGCCGAAGCTCTCCGGCGATTTCACGACCCTCATGAAATGGGCGGATGAATTTCGCCGCCTGGGAATTCGTACCAATGCCGATACCCCGGAGGACGCGGAGCGTGCTCGCAGCTTTGGTGCCGAAGGCATTGGGCTGTGTCGCACTGAGCACATGTTTTTTGACGAAAATCGCATTACCGTAGTGCGCGAAATGATCCTTGCTAATAATGAAACGGATCGCCGTGTCGCCCTAGAGAAGTTGTTGCCGTATCAGCGCGACGATTTCGAGGGCATCTTTACCGCCATGAAAGGATGGCCGGTAACGGTGCGGCTCCTAGACCCGCCGCTGCACGAGTTCCTGCCACAGGATGCTAAGGCGCAATCTGAAGTGGCCCACGCGCTTGGCGTTTCGGCAGCCCGCGTTAAAGCACGCGTGGCCCAGCTGCACGAAACCAACCCCATGCTTGGCCACCGGGGGTGCCGTCTGTCAGTCACCTTTCCAGAGATCCTTGAGATGCAGGTCACGGCCATCACCGAGGCTGCTATCAACTGTAAGAAAAAGCGCATCGATGTGCGCCCCGAGATCATGCTCCCGCTCGTGGGTATGGCCAAGGAACTCGCCCTGCTGCGGGAGAAGGTTTTGACGACTGTGGCCGAGGTGAAGAAAGCTCATAAGTATGGCGGTAAGCTTGATATTCCTGTCGGTACTATGATCGAGGTGCCGCGGGCGGCGTTGACCGCGGATCAAATAGCGCATTATGCGGATTTTTTCAGTTTTGGAACCAATGACCTGACGCAGATGACCTTTGGCTTCAGTCGAGACGATATCAATACCTTCTTGCCTGACTATATTGAAAAGCAGCTTCTGGAGCGCGACCCGTTTCAATCGTTAGACGGGGAGGGCGTGGGTCAACTCGTACGGATGGGCGTAGAAAAGGGCCGAGGTGCAAAGGCCTCTTTGAAGATCGGCATTTGCGGTGAGCACGGGGGCGATCCCTTATCGATTGCCTTCTGCGAAGGACTGGGTTTGGACTATGTGTCCTGCTCACCGTTTCGAGTACCGGTAGCGCGGTTGGCGGCGGCGCAGGCAGCGATCAAGTAAGGTGAGTCCAATTCTTTAGCGTCTTAGCGTCGAGCCACGAGGCCCGCCGCCCCGAGGCGAGATGCTGTCATTGCCAAGCGCCGGTCACCGCCAGCTACTGACCTGCTAGGTAATCCAGAAAAATGCCCATGAAGATCGCTGCCCCGAGCCAGTTGTTATTGAGAAAGGCTTGGAAGCAATGCTGCGGTTGACGATCGCGAATCAGGTGCTGCTGGTAGAGCGCGAACAGGGCAGCGGCAATGAGGCCGAGATAATAATAAAATCCAAGGCCGACGTGCTGACCGATAAGTGCCAACAGCACGAAAAGGGTGGTTTGGACGCCGGCGATAATCGCCCGATCGGCCTGACCAAAGAGCACTGCCGTCGATTTAACGCCGATCTGAACATCGTCCTCTCGGTCGACCATGGCGTACATGGTGTCATATACCAGCGCCCATAGAACCGCCGCCAAAAGCAGCAACCAAGCGACGGCCGGCACTTGGCCGGTCTGGGCCGCGAACGCCATGGGCACTGCCCAGCCAAAAGCGATACCCAGGTAAAGCTGAGGTAGATGAGTGTAGCGCTTAACGAAGGGATAAGTGATAGCGAGTGTCAGAGCAATGAGCGACAGGACGATGGTTAAGCCATTTAGTAGCAACACCAGCCCAAATGCGATCACACATAGCCCGAGGAACAGCCCTATTGATTCCTCGGGGGTTACCCGTCCAGCAGCAATCGGCCTCTCCCGGGTGCGCCGCACGTACGGATCAAAGTCTCGATCGGCATAGTCGTTAATCACACATCCCGCCGATCGCATCACAACCACGCCGAGCAGAAGCACCACTAAGACCAACGGTTGCGGGTTACCCGAGGAGGCGATCCAAAGTGCCCACAGCATAGGCCATAGTAGAAGTAGTATTCCGATGGGGCGGTGCAGGCGCATGAGGAGCACATATTGTCTGGCCCGATCGCGCAATCTATCTGCCTGCATCAAAACTACCCAAAAGCTTTTTTTTCAATAACTACGGCGCTGGTTATAGTGGCGTTGAGCTTGAGAAGCGTTCGGACATGAGAACGCTGTCAACGCGCTGGTCTCATTAGCTAAGCGACAGAATGGCATCCATCTCAACCTTGGCATTTCTCGGAAGTGCGGCCACACCCACGGCAGCACGCGCCGGATAAGGGGAAGAGAAGTACTTAGCCATGATGGCATTGACGCGTGCAAAGTCCCCCAGATCGGTCAAAAACACGTTCAATTTAACCACCTCCGCCAGGCAACCCCCGGCAGCTTCGGCGACGGCCGACAAATTTTTAAAGACCTGATGTATTTGCTCGTCGACGTCATTGTCCACTAATTCCATAGTCGTGGGATCAAGCGGAATTTGGCCCGAAACAAATACGGTGCTCCCCACCTTGACGGCCTGAGAGTAGGTGCCGATGGCCTCGGGCGCGTGTGGTGTGCTGATGATCTCTCTACCCATGGATATCCTCTCCGGAATTTACCGATGCCGTCGCTAGCAGCTTAGCTAACTGCGGGTGCGGGCAATGCGTGCCACTAAATTGATCGCGCGCAGTCGTCTGATGATCTGAGCCAGATGGGTCCTGTCGATAACGTCGATCACAAAGTTCAGCGACGTGTACAGTCCATCTCGGTCCGATATGACTACATTCTCAATGTTGGCACCCATTTCTGCGATGGCAGCTGCCATGGTTGCTAAGGATCCTTTCTGGTTCGCTGCATCGATGCGAACCTCTACAGGGAATTCGCCTTGAATATCGGATTGCCATTCGACATCGATCCATTTTTCCGGACGCTTGGTGTATTCAGAGAGGTTCTTACAAAGCTGAGTATGGATGACGATGCCTCGTCCGGCACTGGCAAAACCATAGATGGGATCGCCCGGAATGGGATGGCAGCACTTAGCAAATGTCACCACCATACCCTCCGTGCCCTTGATATAGAGTGGTTGTGTGGACTTTGTGCTTCTCGTATGCGTTCTAACTGTTTCACCGCTAGGCTCTTCGGAGAGCGGGACGAGTCGACGCACGACCAGCGGTGCGATGCGATTGCCAAGCCCAATGTCTTCCAGGAGCGCCTCAAAATCCGCAAGGGCGAATTCCTCCAGCAGGCTGTTAATACGGTCTTGAGGTATATCCTCGATGGTGAGCGACTCTCCAGCTAATGACTGTGTGATGAGCCTGCGGCCCAGCTCGACGGCTTCACCCCTGCGAAGATTCTTCAAATAATTTCGTATGTTGGAACGAGCCTTGCCCGTCACCACAAAATTCAACCAATTTGGGTTCGGCCGTCCCCAGGGCGCAGTGACAATCTCTACGGTTTGACCGCTGACGAGAGGTGTGCGCAGCGGCGCGTAACGGCGATCAAGCTTTGCCGCGACGCAGGTATTTCCCACATCCGTGTGCACAGCATAAGCAAGATCAACCGGTGTTGCTCCTCGGGGTAGCTGCATGATCTCTCCTGCCGGCGTAAACACATACACCTCATTCGGGAAAAGATCGATTTTGACATTCTCGATGAACTCAATGGAATCGCCCACTTCCCGTTGCATGACGAGCAGGCTTCGCAGCCATTTGCGTGCACGTGCATGGGCCGCATTGCTGCCGTCCTGACCACTTTTGTACATCCAATGAGAAGCGACACCTGATTCCGCCACTTCATGCATGTCGTGGGTACGGATTTGCACTTCAATAGGTACACCGTGGGGGCCGAACAGCGCCGTCTGCAGCGATTGATAACCATTCGACTTGGGTATGGCGATGTAATCCTTGAAGGTTGCAGGTTTTGGCTTGTACAGGTTATGAACTACGCCAAGAACCCGATAGCAGCTATCGACGCTGTCCACGATGATGCGAAAGGCATAGACATCCAACACCTCAGAAAAGGGCACGCCCTTGTTGCGCATTTTTTGGTACAGGCTGTAGAGGTGTTTTTCGCGCCCGAGCACTTTGCCAGGCAGGTTTTCTGCTTGCAGCCGTTGCTTAATAGCCTGCTCGATGCGTTTAACGATGTGCTTGCGATGACCGCGTGCTTTTCTCACCTCGGCTGCCAGCACACGATAGCGTAGCGGATAAAGGGCGGCGAAGCCGAGATCTTCTAGCTCCAAAACGAACTTGTTCAGCCCGAGTCGATTGGCAATGGGTGCATAGATTTCCAATGTTTCACGGGCTATTTGGAGGCGCTTCTGCGGCGGAAGTGCATCCAGAGTGCGCATGTTGTGGAGACGATCCGCAAGTTTCACTAAGATCACCCGAATATCGCGGGCCATCGCAAGAATCATTTTGCGAAAGTTCTCAGCCTGTTCCTCCGCCTTGCTCTCGAAGCTGATCTGAGTCAGTTTGCTCACACCGTCCACGATATCCGCAATATCGGTGTCAAATGTTTCAGCGAGCTGATTCTTGACGGTTGGCGTGTCCTCGATCACGTCATGCAGGATGGCGGCAATAAGGCTCTGGTGGTCCATTCGCAGCTCGGCGAGGATGCGAGCAACGTTCAGCGGGTGAAAGATATAAGGCTCGCCAGAAGCACGCAATTGGCCGCGGTGTGCTTCGGCGGAAAAGAGATAAGCGCGATAGATCTCGTTGACTTGGCGGGTGTCGAGATAACTGGCTGTCAGGTTGCAGAGATCGTTTATGAGGAACACCGCGCCTCCGCCAGCACCGATAAGTTGCGATCGGTATTCGGTATGCTGAAAGCTATCGTGGCTCCTCATGGCGTTCCTGATCGCTCACCATGGGTGGCGGTGCGATGTCCGTTGCTGCCGGGTTAGAGTCCAGGCTGGCATCAAATTCCTGGGGCTCGTCATCGAGAATGGACGGCCCGATCAGGCCCTCGGCAATCTCGCGCAGCGCCAGTACTGTGGGTTTGTCGTTTTCTTCCTCGACAAGGGGTCTGGCTCCACGTTCTATCTGTCGCGAACGCTTCGTTGCAACCAATACCAATTTAAAGCGATTGGGGATCTTTTCCAGACAATCCTCTGTGGTGATGCGTGCCATGATGCGCTAGTTTCCGTAGGTTTTGAGGTTTAAGTGCTTAACTAGAAATTTACTCAAAAGCGTTGGGCGATGCCAGGAGCGTCGATAATAGCTCATGGTTGCGTTGCGTCTGTACGCAACAGCGCAGTCGACTTACTTGAACAATCATCCGCAGCTCATTAAGGGCAGTGGCGAAATCATCATTGATGATAACGTAATCAAATTCTTTAAAATGAGACATATCGTTGCCAGCTTCCCTCAAGCGCTGCTGGAGCACTTCCGGCGAGTCTTGGGCGCGGTGGCGCAAGCGGGCTTCGAGCGCTTGGCGCGATGGCGGCAAAATGAAGATCCCAATACTCTCAGTGGCGCGTTCTCGAACCTGTCTCGCTCCTTGCCAGTCGATCTCCAATACCACATCGATGCCCGAGCGCAGTCGCTGCGTCACCCATTCTCGGGAGGTGCCGTAATAATGACGGAAAACCTGCGCATGCTCGAGAAAAAGACCTTCTTGTGCATGGGCTTGAAAACTCTCGGCATCAGTAAAATTGTAGTGCACGCCGTCCTTTTCCGCTGGGCGTCTTGGGCGCGTGGTGTGCGATACAGAAACGACCAGATCAGTTTCAGCAGCCACTAACTGCCCCACGAGGCTGCTTTTTCCGCTTCCCGAGGCACCACTCACGATGAACAAGGTACCCGTCGCAACACCGACAGCTTGCTTCACTTGTGGTGCTCTAAAGAGATTAGCCACTTATCTGCTATTCGACGTTTTGGATCTGCTCCCGCATCTGTTCGACCAAAACCTTCAAATCCACAGAGGCTCGGGTTGTTTCCGTGTCGACGGATTTGGAACCGAGGGTATTGGCCTCGCGGTTCATTTCCTGCATCAGAAAATCGAGCTGCCTGCCAATGGGTCTGGTTTGGTTTAGCAACCGTCGGACCTCCGTCACGTGTGCATCGAGGCGGTCAAGCTCCTCGGAAATATCAATTTTCTGAGCGAAGAATACCATCTCCTGTTCCAGCCGTCCGGAATCGAGATCTGCCGTAAAGTCAGCCAATCGCTGAGCCAATCGATCTCGCATCGCCTTGATGATCGCTGGCGCGCGTTGCCGAACTTCGGTAACGATGTTCTTTAGCTCATCGCAGCGTTGAGCGATGAGCCGGGCAATCTTTACACCCTCGCGTCCGCGGGTCTCGACGAGGTCATCGAGAGCGGCATCCAGAAGACCGATAGCCGAGCGATTAAGAGCGTCTACATCCGGGGGTGCCGTTTGCACCACACTTGGCCAGCGGAGCACGTCCATTGAGCTCACCGGTGCTGGGTTGAACAGCAGCTTGTCAATCTCGCGGCTTGCTTTGGCAACCTGCTCAGCGAGAGTGAGGTTGACCTGAAACTCTGCCTCTGAAGCGGCTGCCGGCTTGTACCGCAAGGTGCATTCCACCTTGCCACGACCTACGCGCGCACCGACGTGCTCGCGCAGGAGCGTTTCTAAGGCGCGTAGCTCCTCAGGCAGACGCGGTGTAATGTCGAGGTAGCGAAAATTGACGGATCGCAGCTCCCAAATCAGGATCCCTAGCTTGCTATGCCCTTCCTGGCGCGCGAAGGCTGTCATGCTGCGTATCATTCGCAAGACCTCAAGCCACACAAAACATTTATAATAAACTTTCCCTGTACGCTGGCAAAGGGGCTATGAAAAGCTGTTTCAAGAACGACTGCGCTTGCCATAGCGCCGTTGCGTGGCGCCTGAGGTGTGCGGCCCCCGTGCGGGCCGCGCTTTAAATGTGTTAAATATGGCACCGAAGATGAGACTAAAAAAATGCGTTCCAATGGTAGGGATAGCGATCAATTACGGCCATGTCGACTGACTCGGCACTACACCAAGCATGCAGAAGGGTCAGTGCTGGTAGAATATGGAGATACCCGGGTGCTCTGTACGGCCAGCGTGGAGGAACGCATCCCGGCATTCTTGCGCGGCCAGGGGAAAGGTTGGCTAACGGCGGAGTATGCGATGTTACCACGCGCGACGCAGCAGCGTACCCGCCGCGAGTCAGTCACAGGAGGCCAAAGTGGCCGTTCCCTGGAAATCCAGCGACTCATCGGTCGCTCACTGCGCGCGGTGCTTGAGTTAAGGGCATTGGGAGAGCGCACCATTACCATTGACTGCGACGTTATTCAAGCGGATGGTGGCACGCGCACGGCCTCCATCACCGGCGGCTACGTTGCGCTTGTCGATGCGCTCAATTATCTCCAACGCTGCAGACAGATCGATCGAAATCCTATTTTTGGTCAGGTTGCCGCCATCTCTGTGGGGATTTTTCGAGGTCTGCCCATACTCGATCTCGATTATTCCGAGGACAGTGAGGCGGAGACGGACATGAATGTCGTGATGAACGACAATAGCGCCTTTGTCGAGGTGCAAGGTACGGCGGAGGGCCATGCGTTTCGCATAGAGGAGCTGTCCACGATGCTCGAGCTAGCAAAGGGTGGTATCAAAGAGCTCATGGAAATGCAGCGAAGAGTGTTGGAGAGCGGGTGAGCCTAGTGTCTTCATGTGCGGTTGCAGTCAATCCAGCTCAAATTCCCCAGAGATTAACATCAACGTGAAACAGGTCGTCCTGGCGAGCGGTAATTCTGGCAAGCTTCGTGAGATGGCGCAGCTGCTCGCGCCGTTGGAAATCACCCTTCTGCCTCAATCAGCCTTTGAGATCGGGGATGTCGAGGAGTCTGCTCCGACCTTCGTTGAAAACGCTCTACTGAAAGCGCGACATGCCGCGAGCCTGGCGGCATTGCCGGCCATAGCCGATGACTCTGGACTCATCGTGGATGCGCTCGATGGTGCTCCAGGCATTTACTCTGCCCGGTATGCCGGATCCAATGCGAGCAACGAGCAGAACCTCGGCAAGCTACTGAGTGCGCTCAACGGCGTTGCTGAGGATGCTCGCACGGCGCGATTTCACTGTGTGGTTGTCTACGTATCGCGGCCGATGGACCCAATGCCTCTCATTTTTGAAGGGACCTGGGAGGGAAGGATCCTGGATCAGCGCGTGGGGCATGGCGGTTTTGGCTACGATCCTGTGTTCTACGTGCCGACCGAGGGGTGCTCCGCCGCGCAATTGACCTTGGAAGCTAAGAATGCCCTTAGCCATCGAGGGCAGGCCTTGAGAAAGCTGATCCAAGGGTTGCCCAGAGTTGTCGATTGAGATGCTCGTGGAACTGATCCGCTGTGGTGTTTTGTGACGCCAGGCAAGCGGAATCTGGCAATTGCTCGCATTTCGGAACCTGCTTTGCTGGCGGCCTTTGATTTTGCTGCGGCTCCACCGCTTGCGATCTACGTGCATATCCCATGGTGCGTACGCAAGTGTCCGTATTGTGATTTCAACTCCTATGCGAGATCGCGGTTGCCGGTACCGGAGAGCGCCTATGTCGAAAAGCTGATAGCCGATCTCGAACGGGAGCTATCAAATGCGCCGGATCGTCCCATTGTCAGTGTATTTATTGGGGGCGGCACGCCGAGCCTGTTGTCCGCCCGGGCTCTAGGCCGACTGCTCGCTCAGGTGCGGGCCCGTGTCGCTCTAACACCGGACTGTGAAATTACCCTGGAGGCCAATCCCGGCACCGTGGAAGCCCGGCGGTTTACGGCGTTTCATGACATTGGCGTAACCCGCTTATCTCTCGGTGTGCAGAGCTTCGCTGATCCCCAGCTTCGGCAAATTCAGCGAATCCACAGCGCGGCGCAAGCCCGCGGTGCCGCCGAGACGGCAATCCGTGCAGGATTCCGGAGTGTCAATATCGATCTCATGTATGGCTTGCCCGGACAGTCCGCCGGCCATGCACTGCGCGATGTGTCCATCGCCGTGGATGTGGGTGCTACACACATCTCCCACTATCAGCTCACCATTGAGCCTGGCACCTCGTTCTCGCGGCGCTGTCCGGAGCTGCCTGACGAAGATGCGATCGCAGACATGCAGGGGCAGTGCGAAGCGCAGCTGTTGGCCGCAGGATTTCAGCACTACGAAACTTCGGCCTATGGTCAGGATGGACATGCTTGCCGGCATAATTTGAACTACTGGTGTTTTGGGGATTACCTCGGGCTGGGGGCTGGTGCTCACGGTAAGCTCACCGATGTCAGCAGACAAACGGTAACCCGAACCGTGCAACACTCAAATCCTCGGCGCTATCTTACCTGCACCACCGCTGGCAAGCTGACGGCTGTTCGCAGACGCCTGGATCCCCAGGAAGTGATAACTGAATTTATGATAAATGCTCTGCGGCTGGTGGAGGGATTTCCCATCTCACTGTTTGAGCGGCGCACCGGGCTGCCCGTGACCGTCATCGAGGAAGTCTGCAAGGACGCGCAAGCGCGAGGGTTAATCGAGAGCTCAAGGCAGCGGATTCAGCCGACAGCACTGGGTCGACGATTTCTAAATGACCTGCTCATGCTGTTTGTGTAACGGCATTTGAGGGGATCCCTGGGTGCACCCCTGCTCGTGGCCGTCGATGTGAACCACAGAATTCGTGGAGCACCTGCTCGAGATCAGCAGTATTAATGGAAGTTGCGCACCGAAGGATGCTTTCAAATGCAAGAAAGCCCGAGTTTAGGGCAGCTTTAGAGGCTGTGTGAGTCGCACTGACGAGGATTGGCAGCCCGCCGTGCGCGAGACAAAATACTAAAGCATTACAAGAGCTTCCCGTCGCCTCGCGATGCGATTGTGGCAAGGCTCATCGCTTCTCTGGAGAACTGCCTAGAAAAATGGTCCGTTTTCTGCCCATCTCATGGCGGATTGCCATTTTCGATGATTCGATGATAAGAGCGAGGTGTTCCCATGAAAGACGCGAGAGCTTGCAAAGGGAAGAACTGTGGGTATATCAAATATGGTTGCTGGCGCTATGTCAAAGCTAAAGCCGCTCAGCAGCGTTATCTGCAGCCGGAAAATCCAGGGCTTGCCTGTGAATCGCCCTGGCCCTTGACAGAGGTCACCGTGCACATGATGTGCGTAGAAGAACAAAACCTAACGCGCCAGGTAAAGACCGCCTCAGCGTGCTTCACGAGCGACTTGGCAGCAATCTAGGCCCGGCTGGGTCAGTGGCTGGAACAGTTCTGCGAAACCCAACCCATACCGGCTGCGATGGCTCCCCAGTGAAGCCCATGGATGAAGTTCGCTGCCGAGGGGTCGTGAACGCTAACACCTGCCACTAGCTACGGTTTGTGGATCTTTGCGTCCATTCCGTGACCCATTCGAGCTGGTTCTCCATCATCTGGCTTACGGATTTTTGCCACGTCTGAAAGATACCCTCGCTGACTTGTTGCAGCGTTTGCGGGCTTGTTTCTGGCTCAGCCTTCTTCAGCACATCAAATAGATGCTCCCAGAGCTCCCGCTGCGCCGCATGCCATTGCTCCATTTCCTGCTGACCGTGCCCTAGCCACTGACGGGCATTTTCTGGCATACCCTCCACGCGCTGCAGGTTCTCAAGCCAGGCGTGCATCCACTTGGCTTGAGCGTCTAAACTGTAGCGAACGGATTGCTCCCAAGTCTCAATGATCTTACCTCGCAGATTCGGCGTTGGAGCACGCCCAATTCCTTGCATGGTATCGACCCACGTAGACCAGACTTTCTGCTGAGTTGTGGTCCACATGTGCATCATATCGCTAAGCGGCGTCGGCCAATTCATTGTGCTTCTCCTAGGTTCTGCCAAATAACCGATTGCCTGCTGAGAGCTTGTGAACAACCCTGTTGCGCCTCCCCATGGCGGCGTCGGGTGGTGCTGCTTTAGTCGAGCAAATATATGGCTGGGGGACGAGGATTCGAACCTCGGTTAACGGAGTCAGAGTCCGCTGTCCTGCCGCTAGACGATCCCCCAGGGGAAACAGAAGCGACGGAGAGCTCCTTTTACAATATCGCAAGCGCCACCCGCGCAAGGCGCTGGGCGAGAAGCCACGACGCACCGCCGCGAGGGTAAGAGCCGCAATTTTGCAACAGCCTTCAAGCCGTGCTCCAAGGCTCACTGCCGGACTAACGCTTCGAATATTGGGGCCTTTTCCGGGCCTTGTGTAGCCCGACTTTCTTGCGCTCCACCTCCCGCGCATCCCGGGTGACAAACCCGGCTTTGCGAAATGGCGAGCGCAGTGTTTCATCGTATTCGATCAATGCGCGCGTGATGCTGTGTCGGATGGCGCCTGCCTGGCCGCTGTTTCCGCCGCCACGTACGGTAACATCAACATCGATCATGTCCGACACATTGGCCGTTTCGAGTGGTTGTCTAACTACCATGCGCGCCGTCTCGCGACCGAAGTAGTCGTCCAGCGGTTTGCGGTTTACCGTAATGCGCCCGTTTCCGCGCTTAAGAAATACGCGGGCGGTTGAAGTCTTGCGCCGTCCGGTTCCGTAGTATGTCGCAGTATTTGTCATGCACCTTGCCCTGCCCTACAGCGTGAGGGACTGAGGTTTTTGAGCGTGATGCTGGTGCTCTGGACCAGCGACCACCTTGAGTTTGCGAAACATCACACGTCCCAGGGGACCCCTTGGAAGCATTCCCTTGACGGCATGTTCGATAATGCGTTGCGGTGCCTTTTCCGCCAGCTGCTCGAATGAAATAGCTTTGAGCCCGCCTGGAAACCCCGAATGCCGATAATAAATTTTGTCGGTGCGCTTTTTGCCCGTGACCCGAATCTTCTCCGCGTTCACGACAATCACGTAATCTCCGGTATCGACATGGGGGGTATAAATGGGTTTATGTTTTCCGCGTAACCGCCGCGCAATTTCACTTGCGAGCCGGCCAAGGGTTTGTCCGGCCGCATCGACCACAAACCACTGCCGGTCGACCGCTGCGGGTCTGGCCGAGAACGTTTTCATACTGGCTACCTGAATAAGCACTGAAAAAACCTGAAAAGGCTACCTTTTGTTGTCAGTGAAAGTCAATAAGCGCATGCGGGCTTCGCGGGGTAAGCAAGAAAAATAGCGCGGCAATGTGCCGCGCTAAACCACCAAAGGAGGATGGATGGAGGAGTTGAACTTTCCAAAAAGTTCATAAGTATTATCTAATACGCTAATTTGTTTGTCAACGAAAGTGTTGATATAACTTTCTATCCTCTGCATACGGAAATTTGATGGTGATGCCGCTGCGAATCTGTGCCGCTAGTCGGTCGGGCTAGAGATTGCTTTTTCCTTTTGCGCAGGAACAGCCGTCACATTCGCAGCCGTTCTACAATACGTCCATGGACGAGGTGCTCCTCAATGAGCTCATCGATATCCTGACGGTCGACCCAGGTATACCAAACCCCTTCGGGATACACCACGATGCATGGCCCCTCGCTGCAGCGATCCAGGCACCCAGCGGTATTGATACGCACGCCGCCCGGGCCCGCTAGGCCCAACTCCTTGGTGCGGTGCTTGGCGTAGTCCCGCATCTCCTGAGACGCAAAATTTTGACAGCAATCAGAGCCGTCTTCTCTGAGGTTGGTGCAAAAGAAAACATGGTAACGATAATAGTGTTCCGTCATGCGTATCTGTTGGCCGTTGTCTATTTGCTCAAACTCGTGTAGAGGCCAGAAGTAATATCTTCAAGTGCCGCTGCCTTCCTTTGAAGGTCTCAAGAACGCGTCACGGCAAGAGGTTAATGCCTTAACAGCTCTATGGTAGCTTGAGAACACTCTTTCTGAAACACCGTCCTAGCACCTGTGGCGACTTCTATGCGGCGGGCCCCCGCTCAGTCACCGGGCCTTGTGCGCTCAGAGCGCCGTTCTCTGCTGGCGTGCGTTCGCCGCGATTTGGGTCGTCACACGCGCCTAATCCGCTACAATGAAATTCTGCCACAAGACGGGGAATCAAGATGGGTGTTCGAGCACTTAGCCTGATGGACAGGTTGATTATTGGCGTCGACCGGGGACTTCGCACCGCACTTGGTGGGGCAGCAACGACAGGCCGGCCAAATCCGGCCGTCGCTGCTGACGAGACTCAGCTGACGGAGTTCGAACGCCGTCACTCGGCCGGCCTCATGCGGGTCAATCATGCCGGTGAGGTTGCCGCTCAAGCGCTTTATCATGGACAGGCGATGACTGCGCGGCGCGAGGATGTGCGCGAGATGTTGGATCAAGCGGCGCGGGAGGAAAACGATCATCTGGCATGGTGCGAGCAACGCCTGCGTGAGCTGGACAGTCGCAACAGTTACCTGGACCCCCTTTGGTATCTCGGTTCGCTTGCCGTCGGCGCCGTAGCTGGCCTGGCAGGGGACAAGTGGAATCTGGGATTCTTGGCCGAGACCGAACGGCAGGTCGTGGTCCACCTTGACGGCCATTTGGCTCGCCTTTCGGAGAGGGACCACAAAAGCCGCGCTATCGTTGAGCAGATGCGTGAGGATGAGGGACGCCATGCGACGACCGCCACGCGGGCCGGGGGGGCACCGCTGCCGGCGCCTCTCCGCCAGCTGATGGGTGCGACGTCAAAGGTGATGACCACCACTGCTTATTGGATTTAGCAAGTAGTTTTTGAAACCTGCAGTGCTTGCCATCGCCTTATTGCGCGGCGGCTGCGGCGCAAAATGGCCAGGCGGCATTGCGCGCGCCCGTACCGTGGCCAGAGCGCCACGTGTGTACGCTGACAGCCAGCCATGTCAATTATTGCGCAACCGCATCATCAGTAGCCTTGTACACGGCAGCGACGAAGCTCGATATGCCCTTAAGGTAGTGTTGTCCTGAGATGAGAAAGCCGTCGTTATGACTGCCTTGAATCACGAGGAGGCGTTTTGGCTCGGGGGCGGCTTCAAAGAGCGCGCGGCCGTGGGTGAAGGGAACGATTTCATCCGCGGCGCTATGGATCACCAGCACCGGGCAGCTTATCTTGGCCATCAGCGCGTGATTATCATAGTGATAGCGAGTAAGTAATCGCACTGGCATAAACGGGTACAGTTGGGCCGCGAGATCCGGTAGCGACGTGAAAGCGGATTCGAGGATGAGGGCCCGGGGTCTGTGGCGAGCGGCGAGCTCTGTGGCTACGGCGGCGCCTAGTGACCGCCCAAAAAGCACAATCTTGTCGGCGGGGACACCGCGGTCTTTGACCAGGTAGCGCCACGCTGCGAGTGCGTCGAGGTGAGTGCCCGGTTCAGAGGGCGAGCCTTCGCTGCGTCCGTATCCTCGGTAGTCAACGATCAGGGTGTTGAGGCCCAGCTGATGAAAAAGGCGCAGGGTGTCGAGACGGTGCGAGATATTGCCGGCGTTACCGTGGAAAAAAAGAACCACGGGTTGCTTGGCATCAGCCGGCAAGTACCAGCCGTGCAGCCGATAGCCGTCGTCGGTCACGAGGGCTACGTCTTCGTAGGCGAGGCCTATGTCGTCGGGTGTCCCCGCCAGCTCACGAGAGGGAAGATAGAGAAGGTATCCTTGAAAAGCATACAGCAGCAGTGCCATGCCCGCATAGAACAGGCAACAGGCCGCGATAGTTATCCAAAGCACTTGCAACCGGAGCATACACAGACCACTCTAGATCTCTTAACGGCCATGGTCATCGTTTCGTCCGGGTGGCAGTCAATAGCCTTGCCTCAAGGGACGTCGTGAATACCTGCATCGCTCTGCGATCCTGCGTCGCTTGCAGGACCGGGGCTCGCCATCCACGGCGAGCCCGTGCGACCAGCAGAAGTGCTACTGGCACTTCTGCTGGCTCGGTCTTACCCTTGTAGACTTGAGTCCAGCATCCCTGCTGAACACACCCTTGTGGCAAGGCGATTGACTGCCTACAGATTCCGAGCACGGTTTTACCCTTGAATGGTGATGCTGACGAAACAATGACCATGGCC